>NZ_WPDC01000011.1:0-73550 GCF_035615595.1 Vibrio sp. R-1
TAGGGTCTAGGGTCTAGGAGGTCAGACTTATCAAGTTCCTCCTAGAGCAACTAGTTGTCTTTATATTAGAGACGCATATCGACGTTTTGTTTTTCGAGCACGTACTTCAGGTCGTACAAAACGTGTGTCTCTTTGCCGAGAGCTCGAATCGCTTCTGCACCCATTTCACGAAACTCATTGTGCGCCACCGCCATAATAATCGCATCGTAATGGTTTGGTTTAGGTTCACACAGGCATAAACCGTATTCATGCTGCGCTTCAGCGTTCAAACACCAAGGGTCAACAATATCCACATTGATATTGTATTCCTTAAGCTCATGGACAATATCCACGACTTTGGTATTGCGAAGGTCCGGGCAGTTTTCTTTAAAAGTAAGCCCCATAACCAAAACATTTGCGCCTTCTACGTGAATGCGCTTTTTCAGCATCTTTTTAACCAATTGTGATACCACATACTGGCTCATACCGTCGTTAAGGCGACGACCTGCCAAGATCATCTCTGGATGATAGCCTACGCTTTGCGCTTTGTGCGTCAGGTAATATGGATCCACACCAATGCAGTGGCCACCAACTAAACCTGGACGGAATGGGAGGAAGTTCCACTTAGTACCCGCTGCTTCTAGCACTTCTAAGGTATCAATGCCAAGTTTGTTAAAGATTATGGATAGCTCGTTGATTAGGGCAATATTCACATCACGCTGAGTATTTTCAATCACTTTGGCTGCTTCAGCCACTTTGATGCAAGAAGCTTTATGGGTCCCCGCTACGATGATCGTTTTATAAAGCTGATCAACATATTCAGCGACCTCAGGAGTAGAACCACTGGTGACTTTTAAAATATTGGTCACGCGGTGCTCTTTGTCACCAGGATTGATGCGCTCTGGCGAATAACCCGCAAAGAAATCTTTGTTGAACTTCAAGCCGGAAACACGCTCTACCACAGGAATACAATCATCCTCTGTAGCACCTGGGTAAACAGTGGATTCATAAATGATCACATCGCCTTGTTTGATTACCTTGCCAAGTGTCTCAGACGCTCTGAACAGTGGGGTCAAATCAGGTTGTTTATGCTGATCAATTGGTGTTGGTACCGTCACAATAAACACATTACATCCTTGAAGTGCTTCAAGTGAGGATGTGTAGATTAATTGGGCCGCTTGTGCTAGTTCAGCGTCTGAGCACTCTAACGTAGAATCATGTCCAGAACTGAGCTCATCGATTCGAGTTTGGTTAATATCAAATCCTATCGTTGGGCGTTGCTTACCAAACTCTACCGCAAGCGGTAAACCAACATACCCAAGACCAATGATGGCTAGCTTGACATTTTCGACATCAAATTTCATTGAATGATTCTCTTAATATAAAGTAATAACTTTTGTACTTTTATTTCAACCTTTAACACAACCTGAAACATTTGAACTAGTTTCAAATAGCTATTGTTTTTCTCGTTCTTTTTTCAACGTAAGGCTTCAACTGAATCCTCTCTTCTAAACGCAAACCTCACTAACACTATCGCCACACCCAGCATTCCGCCAAGTAAAGCACCAAGCACCACAATCAAAGCACGCTTGGGTTTATCTCGGGTGAGTGGTTGTTCCGGTTGGTCTAAATAGTAAAAACCGTTTACCGACCACTTCGTTTCCGCACTCAAAGTTTCTAAATCAAATTGGCTCAGCTTACTTTGTAAAATTGCCAGTCTTGGCTCAAATACACTTAAATCTTTGATTGATTTTAAAGCATCCACTTTGGCTTTTAAGGCGCGGCTACCAATATTAATCGCGAAAAGCTCTTGTTCACCTAAATTTTGTACTGGCTGTTTAATATCAGCTGCCTCAGCAATGTTTAATGCATATTGGGTACGCTCTAACTCAACGTATAAACGTAATTGCGCTTGTTGCAATAGGTTCTTCTCTTGCTGTGCCAACTCACCATATTTAACCGTCAAGATGCTAATCAAATTAGCATTGAGCTGCTGATTGAGGGTTTGGTTAACAAACTGAATATAGTCATTAAGTAAGGTTAGGCTGCTGGCTTTATCTACAGACTGAAAGCTTAAGGTGAATATATCGTTAGCTTTTTTATCTACCGCTGAAGCTTGAATGCGCTCAAACCACTCTTCGTATAGCTTCTGCATAACCTCCGGATCATTGGTTTGTCCCAGCATCTGCTTTTGCAAAGTTAAAAAAGTAGGGTTGGTTTGCATAAAGCGGCGTTTGGTGCCGTTAGCATTAAACGTTTGAATAAATTGCTGAAAAATGAGCTTAGGGTCAATTAAGCTATCTAACGCATTACTGACAATAATAGTGCCATCTTCTTGATACACATCAAACAGCGGCTGATAACGCTTTACTGCTTGTTGGTAGCTAGCAATACCTTGCAATTGCGGTTGGCTAACGGTTGCTTTGGCACTCCACCATTCTTGGGCGGTTAATGCATAACCTATGGCGGCCACACTAAACAGCAATGTGGTCATTATGATTAGCCACTTTCCTTGCCATAGAGCAGCAAAAAGCTCTTTTAAATCAATTTCATCATTCGCAGGATAGGTGTAATGTGGGTATTGTGGCGACTGAACGGGAGAGGTATTGGCTAATGAACTCACTGATTGCTCCTGCAGTATAGAAGTACAAGTATTTTGACATGCTACCGCCCTTAGGTCTCGCTCCCAATAGCGTTATGTTATACAGCCTATATTTTGCAGCGAAGTCTAAACCAAAAAATCTTACAGGGCGAGCCTTCAGAAGTCGGAGCTTAGATTTTGTGATTACAGTACAGATATGTCAGGCTATAATGCGTGCAACTGTTCGCATCTATAGGAATTCATAATGATTATCGTAACTGGCGGCGCTGGCATGATTGGCAGCAACATTATCAAAGCGCTTAATGAGCGTGGTATCACTGACATTCTGGTCGTCGATCATTTGAAAAATGGTCGTAAGTTCAAAAATCTGGTTGATCTACAGATCGCTGACTATATGGATCGAGATGACTTCCTAGCTCAGATCATGGCCGGTGATGATTTTGGGTCCATTGACGCCATTTTCCATGAGGGAGCTTGCTCTGCGACCACAGAGTGGGATGGTAAATATGTCATGCTCAACAACTATGAATACTCTAAAGAGCTGCTGCACTACTGCTTAGATCGTGAAATTCCTTTCTTGTATGCCTCTTCAGCAGCCACTTATGGCGAAACCGATACCTTTATTGAAGAACCGCAATACGAAGGTGCACTCAACGTTTATGGTTACTCGAAACAGCAATTTGATAACTATGTACGCCGCCTATGGCTAGATGCAAAACAGCACGACGAAACCTTATCCCAAATAACGGGTTTTCGTTACTTCAACGTATACGGCCCGCGTGAGCAGCATAAAGGCTCGATGGCTTCGGTTGCCTTTCATTTGAACAATCAAATGAATGCGGGTGAAAACCCGAAACTGTTTGCTGGCAGTGAGCACTTCAAACGTGATTTCGTGTATGTTGGCGATGTCGCAGCGGTCAATTTGTGGTTTTTAGATCATGGTGTATCCGGCATTTTCAACTGTGGTACAGGTAAAGCGGAATCGTTCAACGAAGTGGCAAAAGCAGTGATCGCATTCCATGGTCGCGGCGAAGTCGAAACCATTCCATTCCCAGACCATCTTAAAGGTGCTTACCAAGAGTTCACTGAGGCTGACCTTACCAAACTTCGTGCCGCGGGCTGTGATGTACAGTTCAAAACAGTGGCTGAAGGTGTCGCTGAATATATGGCGCTGATTAATCGTAAGTAAAGAATGTCCCCCTCCTAACTCCCCCCCTTTGAAGGGGGGGATAAAAAACTGGCTCCTAAAGGGGCGTATAACCAGATGTGGAAATTGGAGTTTAGATGAATATTTTGATGGCCCTATCCCAACTCGAAGTAACGGGAGCCGAGGTGTATGCCACTAGTGTAGGTAATGAGCTCACTCGACGTGGCCATCAGGTATTTTATGTTTCCGATACGCTCACCAAAGCTCACGATGGCCTGTTTTTTAAACTGCGCTTTAATAAACGCAGCATCCCGCGGCGCTTTTGGCATGTCGCCTATCTGGTTTACCTGATCAAGAAACATCAGATCCAGTTAGTCCATGCTCACTCACGAGCATCAAGTTGGAGTTGCCATATTGCCTGCCGTTTGACTAATACTCCAATGGTGACCACGGTCCATGGTCGTCAACCGGTACATGCTTCGCGCAAAAAATTCCATGCAATGGGAGATAAAGCGCTTCCGGTTTGTGAAGCGATACGAGAGCAATTAATCAAAGATCTCGATGTACCCACGAGCCAACTGCACGTAAGCCGTAATGGGATAGAAACAAGTATCTTTAAACGCAGCGCAGCACCCAATAATCCTAAGCCAGTTATCTCTATCATTGGCCGACTCAGTGGCCCGAAAGGTGAACTTTGCTATAGGTTGCTAACCGAGTGTTTAGATCTCGACCTCTACCAAGTTCAAGTGATCACAGGTACACCATTGAGCGCGCGTTTTAGCGCACTGCAAGATAAAGTCTCATTTCCCGGCTACTCCGCTAACGTTGAACAGATCATGGCTCAATCAGATTTGGTGATTGGTGCAGGACGAGTCGCGATGGAGGCACTCCTATGTGGTCGACCGACCCTTGCGATTGGTGAAGCAAGCTGCGTGGGGATTATCGAACTGGATAATCTAAACCAAGCCATGGCAACTAATTTTGGCGATATTGGCCCACACGATCTGGCGATAGATTTCCAGCAGCTCCCCGCTTTGATTAAGCAAGGTCTAAGTCAACAACACTGCGCTCAAGAGATTACTGAACAGATCAAGCTTAACTATGATTTACAAGTGATTGTGAATGAGCTTGAAAGCCTTTATCAAACGGTTTACGTCAAAAAGTTACAGCGAGAAGTTCCCATCATCATGTACCACCGCTTTATCCGTGATGACAGCGAAAAAGGAGTACATGGTACTTATTTGCATGTTCAGCAGCTTGAGAAACATTTTCAGTTGCTTAAAAAGATGGGCTTTGAAACTCTGACCTTCAAAGATCTCTCTGAGAAGGGATTTATTCATCGCTTACAACCGGGTAAGCGTTTTATCATAATTACCGTGGATGATGGCTACCGAGACAACTATGAATTGTTACTTCCGCTGCTCAACAAGTATCAATTTAAAGCCGTGGTGTATGTGGTGACTGGCGAGAATTTTAATCGTTGGGATGTCGAAGTCAGTGACAACCCTGAAAAAGTGGTCCCTTTGATGTCACCGGAGCAAGTTAAGGCGTTACATGACTCTGGATTAGTAGAGATTGGTGGTCATACGATGACTCATCCCTTTTTGAGTAAGCTCAGCGAATCAGAACAACGCGAAGAGATATTGCGCAACAAACTCGAACTTGAAGCGCTAATCGGAGAGAAACTGACCTCCTTTGCTTATCCTTATGGTGACCATGATGCAACCTCTAAACAATTGGTTCAGGAGTTAGGTTACCCATTTGCCGTAGCGACCAACAGTGGTCCACTTGTGATGCATCAAAATCCCTATCAAATACGTCGGATTGCGATTTTTCCAAGAACTGATACTTTCGGTCTGTGGCGAAAAGTGAAAGGGAATTATCTATTTAGAAAAATGAACAAAAAATCATAAGAGGTTGCAGATGGCTGGCTTTGGATTAATTTCAAAACTGCGCAATAAAATTCGGATAAAAACTAACAACAGTATCCAAATAGGTAAAAATACTCGTATCCGCTATTGCGATATTTATGTTAATGGCAAAAATAATCAACTCATCATTCGTGATGGCGCAAATTTAAAAGGCGTCTCTATCGAGCTCAATGGCAACAATTGCCTCTTAGAAATTGGCGAAAACTGCGTAATTGGCGAAAACTGTTTTTTATCATGCCGAGAATCTGACACTACATTAATTATTGGTAGCGAATGCATGTTTTCGCGCAATGTAAAACTAATGACCAGTGATGGACATGATATTTTACGTGATGGAAAAAGGATTAATCCGGCTAAAAGTATTTATATAGGTTCTCATGTATGGCTTGCGGATAATGTTACCATCTTAAAAGGCGTATCAATTGGAAGTGGTTCGATAGTAGGCATTAACTCAACCGTAACACATTCTTTTTCCGATAACTCAGCAGCAGCAGGCAATCCAGCTCGAGTGATCGCAGACTCTATTACTTGGCAGGAAGAGTTAACTTTTTAAATTAATATTCACACGCTTTCCAATAAAAATATAAATTCGGCCTTGTAAAAATAAAAAGGCCGAATTTATTATAGAAAACAAAAAAATAAGAATAACCATCAGCATTTAAAAAGATGAATATTTTTATTCATTCCTCTCTCTGAAAAACGAATCAACAAGCCACACAAGATCGTCAACAAATAAATAAGATGTGTATGATGCAAAGGCACATCGGTTAAGCCAGCAAATATCAGCATCATAAGCATACTATTAACTAGAGGATTACCAATATATTCAAAAGCCGAATTATTTAAATTAAAAATCAGAGCTAAGCAAAACAAAAAGATTACCAGAGTACCCACTATGCCATAGCGCGCTAAAAGATCTAAATATTGATTATGTAGATGAGGCTGCATTGTTGCACCAGGATTCGTCATTTTTGAAATGCTAGCTTGTAAACCACTATCCCCGACGCCAAAGAGTGGATTTTGAGCAATTATCTCAACTCCGTGCATCCACAAATCCAAACGAATACCGATCGAACTCGTTAAATTACCTTGTTTTATCAAAGCAATCTCATTTTGAGTCTGCACAATACGAGCATTAATCTCCGGTTGAAAAATCGTATAAAAAACACCTAACAACAATATTATCGATAATATCGAAGCAATATAATATTTCCATATCGGTTTAATTGTGGTGATCACCAAATAGATGATGGCAACTGGAAGAAAGAGTATTACTCCTCGCACATCAGTCATAATAATCGCAGCTAAGGAAAGTACACCACCAATAGACGCAAGTAGTTTTAATACTTTTGATTGCGAGTTTAATAATAGATAAACACAAGACAGCACTAAAAATGAGACATATAATGCATACGGTATCGAATTAGTTGCAATGCCAACTCTGTAGATATTTAAAACATAACGTTCATAAAATGCATTCAAACCGCAAACAATGGCAGAAATTACAATGATATAATATACCATTTTGGGATTGATTCTTTTCCAAGGTACAAAAATCAAATAAACCAGACTTGTAATTAATGTTCTCGCTAAACTGAATCCATCTCCTCGAATAACGTGATAAATAGAATACACAACGACAACCCCAAAGCCAAAAATCAGAAAGCTTTTCAATTGTGAATTATAATTATCCTTTATTTCCCTTCCATACCTTATCAATCCATAAAGACAAACTACAGGGATAAGTCTAGAGAGAATAAACTTTGTATCAGGAACATTAAAAATAGCCATAAGTAGTATGGCTAAAGGAGATAAAAAAAATGCAGATTCTAATTTTGCTATGTGTTTATTTTTTATAAACATTGTTTGCTAATGCCATCTTTATTTTTCTATATAATGAATATAATTCCCTTGTAGGTTTTCTATATAATGGAGCACTCGGCTGCCTATCATTTTGGAAAGTCGTTTCAAAATGATCTGGGTTTTCTACAACACTGGGATAAAATACAAATGATGGCATATCGTGTAGGTATAACGACCCCATATAATTATCAACGGGCATAGACCAACGTTGAGAACCTTTTATTAATTTTTTAGCACTCTCAGGAGATAACGAATAAGCTCTCGCACCTCCAAAATTATTTGTAAGAAAAGAGACCTCAAAGTCATTTGTTTTTTCTTTTAAAAACAGGCGACTACGATCGTAAGCCTCTTCCAATCGAAGAAATCCATACTCTTGCGTTTTTACTCGTATGATATTGAGGTAATTAATAAAACTAGGAAGAATTTTAGCGTCATCTTCTAGAATAACGATCGGCTCCCCTAATTCGACACATTTTTGCCACATCAAATAATGGCTTGCGTAACAACCAAGCTCTCCTCGCATAGGCATTTTGCCACTCGTCAACCAAAGACGCTTGGTATAGTCATAATTGGCAAAGAGTGGATGGGGAGGATCGATTCGTCCATCAATCGCATCAAAAAACTCAAACTTCAGACCATAAGAGGCCATTTGCTGTTCAATTGATGCACGTCTATCTAAGCTGTTTTTAAGGCTAATTACGTAGATTTTCATCAGGGAAAACTCGAATTCTTATAAGAATAGTCGCCAACGCGCTACACAATGCTGATTATCAAACTGGGTCAGATTAGAGCATATCTTGACTGGCATTTGAATGCATTTGTTGAACGCAAGTGAGTTTTATCAAACTAGTGCTGTGTTAGAATAGCCGCAAAATAAGAATGACGGTGAAAAATGAAGTTACTGATTGTAGGCCCTTCTTGGGTAGGCGATATGGTGATGTCACAGAGCTTATACCAACGCCTAAAGCAGCTACACCCTAACGCGCAGATTGATGTTTTAGCGCCAGTTTGGTGCAAACCGATTTTAGAACGCATGCCCGAAGTCAATCAGGCGATTGAAATGACGATCGGACACGGTGCATTCAACCTACTAGGGCGTCGGGCTATTGGCCATGAGCTACGAGACAAACACTACACTCAGGCTTATGTGCTACCCAATTCAGCAAAATCTGCTCTGATTCCGGTATTCGCCAAAATCCCACGCCGTACTGGCTGGAAAGGTGAATTTCGTTATGGGCTGCTTAATGACTTACGTCCGGACAAACGTGTTTTTCAATACATGGTTGAAAGGTACGTCGCATTAGCTCATCCAAAAGCGACAATGCGTGCAGACGTTGCATTGGAACACTGTCCAAGACCAAAACTCACCGTTGACCATACAGCGCAACAGACGGCGCGCCAGAGACTTGGCTTAGATTCGACGCGGCCAATTATTGGTCTTTGTCCAGGTGCAGAGTTTGGCCCAGCTAAACGCTGGCCCGATCACTATTATGCCGAAGTCGCTCGTTATGTGATTGAAAAAGGTTTTCAGGTGTGGTTGTTTGGCTCAGCGAAAGATCATCCGGTCACAACCCAAATACAACAAGCATTAAGCTCAGAGCAACAAGCATACTGTGCCAACCTTGCTGGCGAAACCTCGTTAATTGAGGCGGTTGACTTGCTTGCTGCTTGTCATACGGTGGTGAGTAATGACTCAGGATTAATGCATGTTTCTGCAGCAGTCGGGTGTAATATTGTCGCCATTTACGGCTCTAGCTCCCCCAAATATACGCCACCACTGACCGATAAACTGGCGATGGTGCATACCGAGATTGAGTGTCGCCCTTGCTTTAAACGAGAATGCCCGCTAGGCCATATGGATTGCCTCAATTCTCTATTGCCTTCTCGTGTCATTGAAGCGCTAAACCTATTTATCGTGCCCGATGCGAAATCGGCACTCGCTAATGAGATATAAACACTTATGAACAACACCGCTAAAGTGATTGCCAACCGACTGATCCGCCTGACTGGCAACCTGTTTAAGATGCTCTCTTACCCGTTTCATTGGGTGTTTCCAAAGCTGCGTTTTACGATTCCCGCTTATTCACCAGCTAAGCTAAAAATGCGCGCTAATGCCACCATTCCACGCACTATTTGGCAAACCAACTTTACCGATCAAGCCTCACTGCCGGTTTACCTTAACTATCTGTTTAACCGCCTAATGTCGCTCAACTGTGACTATCGCTATGTGAGTACCGAAGCGCGTGGTAAGTTCTTAAAAGAACATGCATCACCAGAAGTTTATGATGCTTATTCACGCCTTACTAACGGTGCAGCCCAAGCTGACTTATGGCGTTTAGTGGTACTCAATACCTATGGTGGTGTGTATATGGATATTGATGCCACGCTGGTATGGCCGCTCGATAAGCTGCTCGGCGACTCACAAGAGCTGTATATTCGCATTAAAAATAATACCGAGATCACTAACTACTTCATTGCGACTGCACCAAACAATCCCGATCTGCAGGCCACCATTGAACAGGTGGTTTATAACGTGAATCACTACGAGCCTTCCATGGGGGTATATCACTCCACAGGGCCAACGGTACTCAATAACATCTTGTCTGCTAAAGCGGTGATTCACACCCAAGATCGTAAATACGTATGTATTCAGGGCACCTTTACCAATGAACACTTCCAGTACATTGATAAACCTCGTGGTAAATGGACACACATCAATCCCGAAGATCTCGTGAAAAAATAATGCTGCTCCGTACGCTTTATACGCTTTTACTCACTTTAGCTGCACCGTTTTTACTGTATGGCCTCTATCGCCATAAACAGGGAAAACCCAATGTTGGAAAACGTTGGAAAGAGCATTTCGGCATTACCCCACCACTAAAAACCACAACCCCACCGATCTGGATCCATGCCGCGTCGGTGGGTGAAACCCTAGCGGTAACGCCACTCATAAAACAAATTAAGCAACGTTCACCGAATACACCAATTCTGCTGACTACCACGACCCCGACGGGTGCAGAACAAGCGGAAAAGTTGGCGGATTGGGTTGAGCATCGCTATACCCCGATTGATTTTTCGTTTGCAGTAAGAGGCTTTTTGCGTCGTGTCCGACCTTGCCAATTGATCATAGTGGAAACAGAACTGTGGCCAAATACTCTGCATACCGTTGCCAAAGCGGGTTTGCCGATTACACTCGTGAATGCACGACTTTCGGAAAAATCCTATCGCGGCTATCAGCGTATTCGCCCGTTCTTTAACAGTATGGCGAAACCTCTCAGCCTAGTGTTATGTCAATTTGCAGACGATGCGCAGCGTTTTATTAAGCTCGGTGTAGCTGAGACAAAAATCAAAATTACCGGTTCGATTAAGTTTGATATCAGCATCACCGATGAGGTGATTGCTCAAGGTGAAGCGCTCAGAACAGCTTTAGGAAACCATCGTCCAGTCTGGATAGCCGCAAGCACGCATCAAGGCGAAGATGAAATCCTCTTAGCGGCACATCAAGCGATCCTCAAGCAGCATCCTGATACTCTTTTGATTTTAGTGCCGCGCCATCCTGAACGTTTTGCGGCGGTGCATAAGCTCGCGGCCAGCCTCTTTTCAGTGCAAACTCGTAGCAGCCAACAAACCATAACCTCCGACACTCAAGTGTATCTCGGCGATACCATGGGGGAGATGCTGGTATTGCTCGGCGCCTCTGATGTGTGCTTTATGGGTGGCAGTTTAGTGGGTAAAAAAGTCGGTGGGCATAATTTGCTTGAACCTGCCGCACTGGCAAAACCCATCATTACAGGCCCTAGCTTTTACAACTTTACCGATATCACCCACGCACTCATGAATGCACATGCCTGTGTGATTGCTGACCAACCAGAAACCATTGCCAAACAGGTGAACCATTGGTTTTCTGATGCTCAAGAACGGCAGCAGTGCGGAAAAAATGCCTTAGCGATTGTGATGCAAAATCGTGGAGCTCTCGAAAACACCTTGACCGAATTAGGTTTTACTAAGGAATTCGCCCAATGAAAAAATTGATCGTCGACCTCGACGGCACTCTCACCCAAGCCAATACTTCCGATTATCGTAACGTGCTACCTCGGCTTGATGTGATTGAAAAGCTTCGCGAGTACCACCAACAAGGGTTTGAGATTGTGATTTCGACGGCGCGTAATATGCGCACTTATGAAGGTAACGTCGGCAAAATCAATATCCACACGCTTCCTATCATTACTGAGTGGCTGGATAAACACCAAGTGCCTTATGATGAAATTTTAGTAGGAAAACCTTGGTGTGGGCACGATGGCTTTTACATTGATGATCGCGCCGTGCGCCCTTCCGAATTTGCCTCGATGAGTTTGGAAGAGATCCACCAACTCTTTGAGAAGGAAAAATCATGTTCCTAATTATGTCTGGTGCCTATGTTGGCCAAGAGTTGGAATCTGAATTTGGGCGTATTCCTCCGAGTTTTCTGCCGTTAGGCAATCGTCGCCTGTTTCAGCATCAAGTCGCTTTGGCACCACAAGGCGTAAAAGTCTATCTCTCTTTGCCTGAATCTTATGCTGTCTCAGAGATTGACCGCCAATGGCTTGAACAACACCAGGTGACAATTATCGCGACGCCGGATGGACTCAGCTTAGGGGCATCACTGGTGGCGGCACTCAATATTAGTGGGCACTCACTCAATGCACCACTGCACATCCTCTACGGTGATACGCTATTTAACCAACTGCCCGTTGGCGATGATATCGTCAGCGTTTCCACGGCAAAAGACAGCTATAACTGGGCCGTATTAACTAATGATGAAGTCGATTGGCTACAAGATGCCAATACGCCCATGAGTCACGAAAGTCAGCGAATTATCGATGGTTACTTCAAATTCAGCCGCCCACGGGAACTGGTTCGTTGTATCACACAGAGTGAATGGAAGTTTATTGCAGGCCTCAATCGCTATCATAAAAGCGTCGGCTTAAGTGCGGTCAACTCCATCGGTTGGCTCGATTTTGGCCATGTGAATACTTACTATCACTCCAAAGCTGAATTCACCACTCAGCGCGCCTTTAATGAACTAACTATCACCGCTAAATGGATTGAAAAGTCGAGCATCAAAAACCAAAAAATCGCCGCTGAGGCTTACTGGTTTGACAATCTGCCGATGGCGATGCGTGGTTTCATTCCACAATATTTAGGCAGCCAAAACAGCGAGGGGAAAATTTCCTATCGTTTAGAGTATCTCTACCTAACAGCACTGAACGAGTTATTCGTTTTTTCCAGATTACCGAGCCAAATCTGGCAGAAAATCTTAGCTAGCGCAGTGGAGTTTTTAAGTCTATGCCTTGAGCAAGCGGTCGAGCCCAATGCTCCTATCAATACTCTCGACATACTGTTTGCCGATAAAACCGCTCTACGCCTTAACGAATTCTGTACAGCGCGACACATCACTTTAGAAGATCAATGGCAGTTTGCTGGACAAGATATTTCGCTAGCGCAAATTGTGCGTGATAGCCAAAAACATCTGCCTGATGGCAAACCCTTGTTAGGGGTCTTGCACGGTGACTTTTGCTTTAGCAACATTTTGTATGACTTCCGAGCCAACAAGATTAAGACAATTGACCCTAGAGGGATGACGCCTGACGGACAGAAAACACTATATGGTGATATCCGCTACGATCTCGCTAAGCTGAGTCATTCGATTCTTGGTTTATATGACTGGATTATTGCCGGTTACTACCATGTTGAGATTGCCGATAACGCGATCGAATTAAAGATTGCCGAACAGAGCCATCATAAAGAGACGCAACAAGGTTTTATCGAACTGATTGAACAGACCTTCGGTCTCACGGCGAAAAATCTCTACGCGATGCAAATTCAACTATTCCTCTCAATGTTGCCTTTGCATGCCGATGATCGTCGCCGCCAAGATGCCTTGTTTGCAAATGCATTTCGTCTCCATCAAATTTTACTGAGGCTTGATCAATGATTGTGATCCCAATGGCGGGAATGAGTTCTCGTTTCTTTAAAGCCGGCTATACCCAGCCTAAATATATGCTTGAAGCCCATGGTCAAACCCTGTTTGAACACTCGGTCAACAGCTTTGCCGCCTATTTTGCTAGCACTCCGTTTCTGTTTATTGTGCGCAATGTTTACGACACTGCAGCCTTTGTGCGCGAAAAAGCGACTCAGCTTGGCATTAAACAGTTTTACATTGCTGAATTGCATACCGAAACTCGCGGCCAAGCAGAAACGGTGACTTTGGGGTTAGAGGAATTAGCAAAGCAAGGCGTGGACCATCAAGGCTCGATCACGGTGTTTAACATCGACACATTCCGCCCGAATTTTGTATTCCCTGACATTAGCCAACACAGCGATGGCTACCTAGAAGTGTTTCAGGGCAGCGGTGACAACTGGTCTTTCGCCAAACCAGAGCATACTGGCAGCACCAAAGTGATTCAGACAGCCGAGAAAAATCCGATTTCCGATCTCTGCAGTACTGGGCTTTATCACTTTCATCGTAAAGAGGATTACTTGGAGGCGTATCGCGAATACGTTGCCAGACCTAGCCAAGAATGGGAGCGAGGCGAGCTATACATTGCGCCACTCTACAACCTACTCATTCAAAAAGGGTTAAATATTCACTACCACTTGATCGCGCGCCATGAGGTCATTTTTTGTGGCGTGCCAGATGAGTACACTGACTTTTTGAGGCAGCCACAACCATGATCAAGATTGATGATGAAGCGATCACCTTTGTTGTACAGGGACCGGTGCAAGCCAGCGCCAGTCGTCAGCAAATCGCGGGTATCACCGAGCAATGTTTGAACTCCATACGGCGCTTTTTTCCTAAATCGACCATCATTCTGTCTACTTGGAAAGGGCAGCCGTTGGATGGGCTCGATTACGACCAAGTGTTGGAATTGGATGATCCCGGCGCAAATACCGTTTTTTATGACGGTCAGCCAATTAAACTCAATAATAACCGTCAGATGTACAGCACCCACATGGGGCTGAAAGCGGTAAAAACGCCTTATGCGGTTAAGTTACGTACCGATAACCTACTGACGGGTCGCCAATTTGTTGAGTTATATGAACGATATGCCGATCTCCCCCGAGCTCAGAATTATCAATTTTTGACTCAGCGAGTGCTCACCAGCAGTACGTTTTTTATTTCGAGCCACTACGGACACCCGGTGCATTTTCATAAAAGCGATCTGTTTGACTTTGGCCTGACCCAAGATCTCCTGACTATTTGGTCTGATCGCTGGATACCAGAATTACACTTCACGCTTAAACCGGGCTACAAAGCTCGCCACCCAGCAACTGAGCAAGTTTTATGTCTGAATTGGATCTCCGTATTACTCGATGAAGAGCACCATATCGAGAGTAAAACCTGCGATCACGCAGGCTTAGGTGAAAACTTTTGGCCACAGTTTATGGCCAATAACTTACTCATGGATTGTCCAGAAAATATTGGATTGGATGTTACTGAGCGCTTCTATAAACGAGGTAATCTGGCGCTTGAATATGACCTTAAGGATTGGCTGTATCTTAACGGTTTGATCTCTAAAAATACTCTAATCGATAAAAAGCGTATTTATAGAGCATATAAAAAATGGACAGGATTGATGATTAAGAAAATCCATCCAACCCGAGTGACAAAATAAGAGTTTCCAATTGATAGCAAAGCGAGTGAACAAGATTAATTGACTATGAAAACCCAAAAACGCTTTTTAACTGTTAATGAGCTTATTCAGTTAAAAAAGTCCCATATCACGCTCAAAAAGTGGTTTAAGAAAGCCTATAAGATCGCTGAGCCACTCGCGATTGAGCCACACACACACTTTAGTATCTCAAGAAATCATTTGTGGCAAATGGGGGCATTTTCATACTCCCATTCTGCATTGCCAGTAGATTCAATCGTTGGTCGATACTGCTCGATCTCTGGCGGTTTAAAAATAATCGGTACTGAGCATCCTCTCCACACCTTTACAACATCGCCATTAACTTATGAGTATGATTTTTTGGGTGGTGAGCGCCAGCCATTCGCACTAAAACCGCTCAAAACAGCAGAAAGATTGGTCATAGGTAATGATGTATGGATTGGCCAGAATGTATCTTTAAAGGCAGGGATAAAGATTGCTGATGGTGCAGTGATCGCAGCCAATGCAGTCGTAACCAAAGATGTCCCACCATACGCGGTTGTCGGTGGTATTCCAGCCAAAGTGATTAAATATCGCTTCTCTGAAAGTGAAATTTGTCAGCTCCTAGAACTGAAATGGTGGAATTATCACTATAAAGATTTTGTAGGTATGGATTTGAATTTTTCAGGTGCACAGCTGTGTGACTATTTTGGCCAACAACTCCCAAAACTTAAGCCATATACACCAGAAAAAATTCATCTAAGCTAGCTGACCTGTGCTTTAGCCTACAAGGCATATGCCACTGGACTAATGTATTCCCATCAATCAGGCCCTACGTTTTGGTCATAAAACAAAAAACGCAATCGTCAGCCAATTGCGTTTTTTAATATATCAATCACTAAGAATAGAGAATTAAGCTAGTTTAGGTATCTCTCAGTTCAGATGGATCAGCTAGCCCCTTACTGAAATTTCATTGATTTATCCCTAACCAGTATTCTGCTAATACTCTCGCACCTTCATAATTAAGATGATTGTTATCCATATACAAGGGAGTACTATTTAGCTGACTTTTACAACTAACCTCATCACAAATAATTGATAAGATTGGGATAACTTCAACTTGTGGATATTTTTTTGCTATCTCATCAATAATTGTATTTGTCATCTCCTGACGTTCAAGCATTACACTTAAAGGCAAATCACAGGATGCATCTTTCATCCATCCATAGGTAGCTTTCTTAACTAAACAATTGCTAGGATTGAAGTCATAATCTGGCACTTGTTCAAACAAAATAGGCTTGATACCAGCTTCAACCAAATGCTTAATTGTCCGTTCTAAACCTTCTTTGAAAGCTCTACGGCTATTATCAATCGATTCGCTATAATCCGTTTCATCGCCTAAGTAGACACGACTACCTTTCTCTCCAACAGAACGTGTTGTTTCTACATACATAGTCCAACGTCCAGCTAAAAAAACCACATCCGGCTTCAACTCAGCTAACTTAAGGGCTATTTCATTATTACGTTCAGAACACTTTTGCTCTGGCTTTCCATGTTTAATCAAATCGCTTCCAATAACAGGAGGGCAGCCACCTAAACCTCCAAACAGTGCAGCAAACCCCTCTTGCTTGCCTAAAACATCAACAAAACTTCTAAAATGGCCTGCATGTGAATCCCCCCAGATATAAGCTGTAATCGGTTGCTCGATGTCTCCTATCACTGGTGATTCAAAAGGGTACGAATCCACAATCTGCATACGATGATTCTTATTATCATCAAACGTATAAGCGGATTGGCTAAATATCGCTTGGACTGACTCACTGAATCGTGTTGGATAACCATCTTGCGCAACAATCTGTTTAGCAACCACGACCGAACATCCAATCGGCAAAATCAAATAAAACAAGTAAACCCATCGCTTGCCAATCTGCGCATGCCGCAAAGGGTTTTCTACCCACAGCCAAGAGGCAAAAGAGAGAATAACCGTGAGCACTCCACAAATGATGGCATCGACAATCGTAAAGCTAATGAAATAGTAACGATAAAAAGCCAATACCGGCCAATGCCATAGATACAATGAGTAAGACAAACGACCGATGAGCACCATGGGGCGTAAACTCAATACGTACGAAATAGTGCTGGTTTTTGACGTCCCAGAGACAATGACTAAAGCGGAAGCTATAGTCACAAATAGCGCATGAATACCGGGAAACACATCACTTTCATTCAAAGAGAAAGAGAGCCAAACTAGGCTAACCATCCCGACAATCCCAGTAAGATGATAAAAGCCTCTTGGTAATTCCCTGCTGTTTTGGCTTTTTGGGTAAACCATTATTGCTAACAGCGCTCCCATCAAGAGTTCAAAAGCTCTACTTTGAATTAAATAATAACCAGAGCTGCCTCCTAATCTGGCCATATATTCAGAATACCCAATGAATCCAACTAAAGTCGCAAACATTACTCCCCAGAAAAAGCGCGAATTGAGGTAACGAGCAGCGAGGATTAAGACCATCGGCCAGACAAAGTAAAATTGTTCTTCGATCGATAATGACCAAGTATGGAGTAATGGCAACGTTTCTGAGGTTGGAGCAAAATAACCGGAGTGTTTTTCAAAATAAACATTAGCAATAAATGTGCTTGCATACCGTAAGCTATCGGCAAAGCCCATAAAATCATTCGGAGTATAAAGCCAATATGCAAAAACAAGACTTGTCATCGCTACCAGATAAAATAGCGGTAGGATTCTTTTGATTCGTTTTACATAAAACTGATTAAACGAAAATTCTTTATTTACAATCTGAGTATAAATCGCTGACGTTATGATATAGCCAGAGATAACAAAGAAAATATCAACACCAATAAATCCTCCAGGGATCCAATCAGCATTCATGTGGAATAAAACCACCATCAAAACGGCTATCGCTCTCAAACCGTCAATATCTGCTCTATATTTCAGATTACTCATTTAATTCTACTTATTGACTAGCCAGCATTAATTCCCAATGCTTTTTGGTCCAATGGATTTTCCGTTTGATTAATTCCTTTTCAAACGAACGTTTTAATCTATTTAAGTTGTCTTGTTTCCAACTATGACCTGATTGCACATAACACTTATCAAAATCAATAATCCATACCTTCTCTTGGTCATCAATCAAGATGTTATGAATATTAAGATCGGTGTGGTTGACTTGCGCATCGTGCATTTTGCGGATCTCACGGCCGATTTTACGATAGAGTTCATCGCTGATCGGGCTTTCTTGCAAGATACTCACCAGATCGCGGGCATTCGGCACTTTTTCACTTAAGAGATCGGCTTTATACAGCAGTCCATGTTTTTGTACGCGAGCGGCAATCGGGCGCGGCACGTTAACGCCAGCATCGCGCAAGTGATTGAGCAGCATAAATTCTTGATAGCTTCGGGTCTTTTCCCAACCAGTAAACCCGTAAGAATCAGCCACTAGTTTGCCAAATAAACCACCGCGGCGATAATGACGCAACGCACCTTGTGTCTGTTGCAACTGTACAAACCACGTGGTGCCTCGCCCTGTCGCGCTGCCGAGCACTTTACCATTTTGCTGCCAAAACTCGGGGTTACAACATTGACTTGGGTCTTCATGCAAAAGCGCGTCGTCAAACCAAACTTTCTGCTGCGCGTCGTTGAACGTCTGTATCAAGGGGCGATTCCTATCGTTATCCGGTAGTTTTGCAGTTTTGCTCTGCATCTGGCGTGCTGCATTTTACATTTTCTGGTCAGCTCTGCATAATTCTGGCTCAATTATCGAATAGTTTTATCGAATAGGCTTGGCTATGGCATTGTTTCAATCAGCCCCACACTCCCTCTGTATCCTGCGTTTATCGGCGATTGGTGATGTCTGTAATACGATTGCTGCCGTACAAGCGATTCAACGCCAATGGCCGCAAACACGTATCACTTGGGTGACGGGTAAACTGGAAGCAGAACTGATCCAATCTCTGCCCGATATTCAGGTCATCGTGTTTGATAAAAAACTCGGATGGCGTGCTTATACTCAGCTTTGGCAGCAATTAAAGTCCGAGCGTTTTGATGCGCTGCTGCACATGCAGTACGCTTTTCGCGCCAGCATTGCGACTTTGGGGATCAAAGCGCGCTATAAACTGGGTTTTGATGCAGCGCGCAGCCAAGATTTTCAAACTTGGTTTACCAATGTCAAAGTTCCCTCACCGGACAAAATGCACGTCTTAGATGGTTTATTGGCGTTTGTTGAGCACTTAGGTATTCGCGATATTGAGCCTAAGTGGTCACTCACCTGCCAGCCTGACGATCTGGCTTGGGCTGAGGCGCACTTTCAGCCCGAGCAGCCTCGCTTAGTTGTGGTGCCCGGAGCAAGCAAAGCTTATAAGAATTGGACGACAGAGGGCTATGCAGCAGTTATTGAACATGCCCAACAGCAAGGCTGGCAAGTGATCTTGGCCGGAAGCCCAGCACCAGTTGAGCGCGATCTGGCCGCGCAAGTGGAGCAAGCACTCGCTCACCCCGTCTTAAACTTGGTGGGAAAAAGCACGCTGCAACAGATGCTCGCACTGCTCGCACAGGCAGATTTGGTGATCGCCCCCGATACAGGCCCAGCGCATATGGCTAATGCCATGAATACACCAATCATTGGTCTCTACGCTCACCATAATCCTGAGCGCACAGGTCCATACCATTATCGCCACTATGTTGTTTCCGCTTACCAAGAAGCTTTACTTGCGGAAACCGGTAAAACGCCGCAGCAGGTTGATTGGCGCACTCGGGTTAAAGACCCCTATGCGATGCAGCGCATCACTGCGCAACAAGTGATTGCGATGTTTGAGCGTGCCGCTGCTGACATCATGGCCACACAGGTGAACGATTGATACACCTTTTATACCCAGATTTATTCGTAACGAGGATTTTTCGTGAGTAAACCAACGCTTGCTGTCGCATTGATAGTAAAAAATGAAGCGCGTCATCTGGATGAGTGCTTACAAACCGTGCACGACTGGGTTGATGAGATCGTAGTGCTCGATTCTGGCAGTCACGATGAAACCGAGCAGGTCGCGCGTCGTTACACTGAAAAATTTTACGTGAATGCAAAGTGGCCGGGCTTTGGCCTGCAGCGCCAATTGGCACAATCTTATGTACAGTCCGATTATGTGCTGTGGCTGGATGCCGATGAGCGAGTCACACCTGAGCTCAAGCAGAGTATTTTGCAGGCTGTTGCAGCCAATAAGCCCGATACTTTGTATCAATTCGCGCGTTTGAGTTGGGTGTTTGGTCGCTTTATCCGCCATAGCGGTTGGTACCCCGATCGCGTACTGCGCCTCTATCCAACTCAACTGACTCGCTACAATGACGCATTAGTGCATGAAAAGGTGCACGTTGAACCAAGCATGAAAGTCGAAACTTTAGCGGGCGATGCGATTCACTACACCTATAACGATGTGCATCACTATCTGGTGAAATCCGCGGGTTACGCCAAAGCGTGGGCGGATCAACGTCAAGCGAAAGGCAAGAAGGCTTCCCTTTCTCAAGGCATCGTCCATGCTGTGGGCTGCTTTTTGAAAATGTATCTGCTCAAGCGCGGTTTTTTAGATGGAAAACAGGGATTTTTAATTGCACTGCTCTCTGCACACTCCACCTTTGTAAAATACGCTGATTTGTGGGCACGTGATAATGACGAGCACTACAAACGCTAAGTCGATATCTATCGAGTAAAGTAACAAAGACAAAGGGAGCCGCAGCTCCCTTTTTTCATGATTAAAGCTGCACACTACGCAACCAAGGCGCAAGCTCAGTCAATACGCTCTTCATATCAATCCGACTCATGTTCTCTTGGTTTGCTTTATCGTCTGCAGGCGGCGGACAAAAAGCGATGTGCTTACCTTGCGAGTTGAGTGGTCGCCAGCGCAGTGGCGTTGCTGAACGCTTGGCTGGGAAGAATCCGACCGTGGGCACATCCAAGGCTGCTGCGATATGCAAAGGGCCTGTCGAGCCCGCAATGAAAAGCTGCGCGCACGCCAGCGAGCGAGTGAAATCCACCAGCCCGTCATTTTTGGCGTACAAGGCTGCCGGCACTCCTTGCTCAGTAAGCAAACTTTGCAATTGCGCCGCTTTCTCTTCTTCGCCGGGTCCTGCGGTGAGCACCACTTGTTTGTGCTCATCCATCACGCCTGTCACTAACTCACTGTATTGCGTCAAAGAGAGATTATTCGCGGAGCCGCCACTGCCGGCGTGGACAAAAAGCCACGCTTTAGCCGGATTAAGCTCTAGCTGCTCAGCGAGTTTGCTGCGCTGCGCCGCCAACTGCTCAGCAGGAAAGGTCAGATACGGTGGGTTCGGCTCAATAATCGGCTGGCCGATATCACGCAAAAAGGCACGAACCAAATCAAGATTGTATTCGTATTCCGGCTTGGCCGATTGCGAGCGCTTTTGCTTAATGCGGTGCTGATAAAAAATCTGCGCCAATTTGGTCGCCGGAGCTAAACGGTAAGGAATGCGCGCTTTCCACACTAAGAGCGCGTTATACATGGTCGAAAACAGGTTAATAGAAGCATCAAACTGCTGCGCTTTTAAGCTTTGCACCAACTGCTTATGCTGCGCTTTATCCGCCTGTTGGCCAGGGTCGATAATCACCGCGTCAATCCATGGACAAAGCTCAGCCAGTGCGGCAGTGTATTTCGGCACCAGCGCGGTGATATGACAATCCGGCAGAGAAGCTTTCAGCATGGCGAAACTTGGCCAAGCCAGCATAAAATCGCCAATTTTATCGTTGCGAATAACCAGTAACTTTTTCATTGTGCTCGATAAGGTGTGAAATTTTGCGTGCTCATCATACCGACTTCATAGGTAAATGTGAGGCTTTTTGTTAGGATGAGGCCACTTCCCTGATTGATGAGTAACGGATTGTGAGCCAAAAACGTCTTTCCCGAGTGATTTACCCCGGCACTTTTGACCCCATCACTAACGGTCATCTGGATCTGATTGAGCGCGCCGCGCAAATGTTTGATGAAGTGATCATCGCCGTGGCCGCCAGCCCGAGTAAAAACACTCTGTTTACCCTCGAAGAGCGGGTCGAGTTCGCGCGCCAAGTCACCTCACATTTGGATAACGTCAGCGCTAAAGGCTTTTCCGGATTGTTAGTTGATTTTGCCAAAGCCGAAAAAGCGAATGTCTTGATCCGCGGCTTGCGTACCACAGTCGATTTTGAATACGAATTTGGTCTCACCAATATGTATCGCCGTTTAATGCCGGGCTTAGAGAGTGTGTTTTTAACGCCCGCCGAAGAGCACGCGTTTATCTCGTCGACCTTAGTGCGGGAAGTGGCAATCCACGGCGGTAATGTGGATGAGTTTGTGCCCACTATTGTCGCTAACGCTCTACATCAAAAGAAAAAAATCTAGCGCTTCAAAAGGATGCAAGCTCGCATCCCTCGATCCCCTTCCTACTTGAAGCTGCAGCGGTGTTGGCTACCTGCAACTCTAAGTCGTTTGGGTATATCAATGCTGGCACTGCGGGCAGAAAAAGGTATTGCGCTGAGCAATTTTCTGCTCGCAAAGCGGCTCTCCACAATGGGGGCAAGGCTGTTTGGCTTTGCCATACACTTGCAGCTCTTGCGCGAAATAGCCCGGCTTACCATCACTTTGAGTAAAATCTTTCAGCGTGGTGCCGCCTTGCTTAATCGCCACTTGCAGCACTTGTTTGATGTTCGCCACTAAGGTTTGCCACTCCTCTAAGCTCAGCGAATGAGCGGGGCGCAGTGGATGGAGGCGTGATGTAAACAGCGATTCATTGGCATAGATATTCCCCACCCCCACGACCGCTGCGTTGTCCATGATGAAAGCTTTTACTGCAATGCGTTTGTTGCGCGCTTTGTCCATCATATATTCAGCGTTAAAAGCTTCGGTCAACGGCTCAGGCCCCAAACGCCCGAGCACTTCATGGCTCTCATCAGGCGCACACCATAACCAAGCCCCGAAGCGACGCGGATCGTTATAGCGCAGCCGTTTGCCGCTGGTCATCACCAGATCCACATGATCGTGTTTCGCAGCAGGAAAATCGCCATCCAAAATACGCAGCGAGCCAGACATACCCAAATGCACAATAGCACTGCCGACGGCGGTTTCAATAATAAGATATTTAGCGCGGCGATGAATCGCGAGAATAGTCTGCCCTTCAAGCTGTTTCAGCTCTTGAGGGATAGGCCAGCGCAACTTGGGCGTACGTAACACTAAGGATTGAATGGTGCCGCCGACCAAATGTGGGGAGATCCCTAAACGGCTGACTTCAACTTCAGGTAATTCAGGCATGACAACCTCTTACAATGGCGCAGGGAATAGATAACTCGCTTCGGCCGAGACCGCAATCCAACGATCTTGCCAGTTTTTTAGCAACCAAAATTGTGGGGTTTGATAGAAGGTGATCCTTTGTGGCTCTTCGCGATCGGCATACCACACTTCTATCGTTTGTGCGTTTGGCAACGTTGGTTGCAGGGCGCGATACGTCGCCTCATCCACTTCTGTCCCAGTGAGTGCATGCCAACGCTGCACTAATTCTTGCCCATCAACACTCAACTCAGGCTCCGACTGCCACTCTTCGCGGCTTTTTTCTAATGAAAACGCAGGGAAATGCAACGCCTGTAAGGTGGCGTCCGCTCTCAGTAAGCTTGGAAACTGGCTCGCCGGATCGGGCAATAAATAGCTTTTAATCACGGTCGGCAGATTAATCACCGCGATAAAAGCAATCACTGACAAAATCAGAATGTTGTTCCAACGGCGACGTCGATTGGGAGAAACGCGCATAATCACTCCTTGCGATAAGCAAACGTTTTGAGATTAACAAAGTGCTTAGTGAGATCCTAGTCATCCCCTTGCTACTTGAAGCTGCAACACCAAGTAGTTTGAGTATAAGAGGAGCTCTATACCTTGGCCTTTCTGTTATTGGCAGCCAAAACCCAAATAACAGGCAGAAAAAAACCCAACCAAAGGCTGGGTTTTTTTACAACACTGTAAACAAGAGCTAAATCAATTACTTGATTTTTGCTTCTTTGTACACAACGTGCTGGCGAACTACAGGATCATATTTCTTGATCTCGAACTTGCCAGGCATATTGCGCTTGTTCTTATCAGTGGTGTAGAAGTGACCTGTACCTGCAGATGATACTAGGCGGATTTTTTCGCGAATGCCTTTAGCCATTGCTCAATTCCTCTTAAACGTTTTCGCCACGTGCACGGATCTCTACAAGAACAGCATCGATGCCTTTCTTGTCGATGATACGCATACCTTTAGCAGTTAGACGTAGTTTAACAAAACGTTTTTCGCTCTCTACCCAGAAACGATGAGTTTGTAGGTTCGGCAGAAAACGACGCTTAGTAGCATTTTTTGCGTGTGAGCGGTTGTTACCAACTGCAGGACGCTTACCAGTTACTTGGCATACTCGTGACATGAATGTCTTCTCCAAATCGTTTCAGCTCGATATCAACCTTGGTGGCCGAACCTCTCTCTTTCCAAAATCAGAAGTTGAGGTTAAAAACCGTTATGGAATACCCATACAAGGCTATCAAAGGTCGCGCATTATACTAACTTGCCGCACATTGCTCAAGACCCGAACAGATCCTTTTCGCAGGATTTGCTGATCTTTTTACGGTGCGAGCTGAATCAGGGTTAAAAAATGTCGGGGCATATTAGCAGATTCTCGCTAACTCACAAGCTTAAAAATGCCGCAAACCATAAGTGTTGACTATATCCAGCCACGTTCAGCAAAAGAGACCACTTCCCCATCACCGACGACAAAATGATCCAGCACACGAATCTCAACCAAACCGAGTGCATCACGCAGGCGATCGGTGATCCTTCGATCGGCTTGACTCGGTTCCGCAACACCCGATGGGTGGTTGTGTGCCAGTATTACCGCAGCGGCATTATGGTGCAGCGCCCGCTTAACCACTTCTCGTGGGTAAACGCTCGCCGCATCAATCGTCCCTTCAAATAAAATCTCATCACGAATGACACGATGTTGGTTATCCAAAAACAATATATAGAAGGCTTCTCGTTGGCGATCGCGCAAAACGCTCGATAAATAAAGTTTGGTTTGCTGCGGACTGGTGAGTGCATCACCGCGCTTTAAGGTTTCAGCGAGATAACGCTGCGTCATCTCCAATACCGCTTGTAACTGGACAAATTTGGCTTCGCCCAACCCTTTGTGGCGACAAAACTGCTCCTTGGAGGCACAGAACAGTGCGCGCAGTGATCCAAAATCGCGCAGCAGCAGATCCGCCAAGGCGAGCACATTCATACCATGCGTGCCTGTACGTAGGAAAATCGCCAACAATTCCGCATCACTTAATGATTGCGGGCCGCGTTGCAGCAATTTTTCGCGCGGCATCGATTCGGTGGGTAACTCTTTCAGACTCATCTCTTTTCTCGGCGTCGGTTTTGTTTACTCAAGCCAGAGAAAAGGAAGGGCCGCAAGCGGCCCTTCTCAAGTTTCGAATCACCTCAAGCGGCGATGCAATTTCACTGTTGATTAAAGCTTAAAATGCCCAACCAAAGTGCCCATCTGTTGCCCAGAATGGGACAAACTTGCGCTCACGCTTTCGGTCTGTTTAAAGCTTTCACTGAGTTCATTGACGATCTGCTGAATCGCGACCAGATTTTGGTTGATGTCTTCTGCTACGGCGCTTTGCTGCTCAGCCGCAGAAGCCGTCTGAATGCCCATATCATGAATTAGGCTTACCGCTTTGGAGATCCCCGCTAAGCTCTCTTTAATCTGCACCGATTCCAGCGCGGTTTTCTCACCACGCTCTTGGCTGATGTTCATGCTCTGCACCGCTTTACTGACCCCTTGGTGCAGCGCATTGAGCATTTCACCAATCTCTTTAGTGCTATTTTGAGTACGACTCGCCAGTGAGCGTACTTCATCGGCCACCACAGCAAAGCCGCGCCCCTGTTCACCCGCTCGCGCCGCTTCAATCGCCGCATTCAATGCCAGTAAATTGGTTTGCTCAGCAATATCGCCAATCACTTTCAGCACTTGGGTGATCTTCGCCGCCTGTTGGCTGAGATCGCCTACCGCGGCAGAGGTTTGGTTCACTTCGTTGACCAACTCACCAATCCCATCAATCGCCAGATTCACCTCTTTCTGCGCGACAGCAATTTGGCTGTTAGCCGACTCAATCGCTTGCGCGGTCGAGTAAGTGTTGCTCGCCACTTCGCGCGCCGTGGCGCTCATTTCAGTCACCGCCGCGACAACTTTATCGGTCTCTAAACAGTGACCGTCCATCTTATGGCTGGCTTGCGAGGTTTGTTGATCCAATTCCTGCGCAGCCGCTTCGACCGTATTGGCCGAGGCGCGGATATCGGTCATGAGCGGATGCAGCTTATCCATAAAGGCGTTAAACGCTTTCGCCACATCGCCAATCTCATCTTGGCTCTCAACTTTAATTCGCGCGGTTAAATCGCCGCCACCCGCAGCCACCGCCTGTAATGAGCTCACCACATGTTGCAGTGGTGCAATGCCGCGAGACACCAAAACACTCACCGCAATAATAGTGAACACCAAACCGACAACCGAAAGCCCAATCGCGGAGATCATTTGATCGTAGAGATCCGCCTCGCGCTGCGCGCGAAACTCTGCCACTTGGGTATCGACATCATCAATATAGATGCCCGTCCCCAATACCCAATCCCATTTCGGTAGGTATTCGGCATAACCCAGTTTCGGCGCTTGAGCATTAATCGTCGGTTTGTGCCAAGAGAAATAGAGGAATCCATCGCCCATTTTCGAGGCATCAATTAAGCCAGCAATCACCGCCACACCATTTTCATCTTTCATGCCGTAGAGGTTTTTGCCTTCTAATTCAGGCTTAATCGCATGTAGGGTATTGACCCCTTGTGAGTCGTAAGCAAAGAAATAGCCATCGCTGTCAAAACGCATCGCTTTGAGGATTTGTTTGGCTTGCGCTTGGTTTTCACCGGCTTTATCACTCTCATATAAAGGTTTCACCGCAGTCACCCCCATCATGAGATAGGCTTGCAGCTCTTTTTTCTTGGCATCAATCAGATCGGTGCGGTAGTTTTCTAGCTCTTTTTGTAAGGTAGATAACCCACTCTGATAATTCACCGCCATGACCAAGGCGGTAATGACGATCAGAGGAATGACCGTCAATAGCAGTAATTTGGTACGGCTTCGTAGAGAAGACAGCATAAGATTCCCTTTCATTATTGTTAGCTTTGTGAATGACTTATCTCATATTCATGGTCTATTGTCTGTGAAATGACCGATGCTTTGCAGCTCGACCAGTAGCGCGATGCGCAGCGGCGGTTGTGACTCCAACTTTTAGCTCGAGCTGTGCTAACATAGCGCGCAGATTTTTTGAGGGATCCCAAATGCAATCATTGGCAGGCAAAAAGATTCTGCTCGGTATCAGTGGCGGTATCGCAGCGTATAAGTGTGCAGAATTGACTCGTCGATTGGTGGAGCGCGGTGCGACCGTGCAAGTGGTGATGACCCACGCCGCCAAAGAATTCATTACCCCGCTGACCATGCAGGCCGTTTCCGGACGTCCCGTGTCGGATAGCTTGCTTGACCCTGCGGCAGAAGCCTCGATGGGGCATATTGAGCTCGCTAAATGGGCCGATTTGGTGCTGCTGGCCCCGGCGACTGCCGATCTCATCGCGCGCATGGCCGCTGGTATGGGCAATGATTTGCTGACCACGCTCATTCTGGCCACCAACGCGCCAGTGGCGATTGCTCCGGCCATGAATCAGCAGATGTATCGCAATTTCGCGACCCAAGAAAATCTACAAACGCTTATCCGCCGTGGGTATCTGACTTGGGGTCCTGCGGCTGGCGAACAAGCCTGTGGAGATGTCGGCCCAGGTCGTATGTTGGAGCCGATGGAGTTAGTGGCGCACTGCGAAAACTTCTTCGCCCCGAAAATTCTTGTCGGTAAACGCGTGCTGATCACCGCGGGTCCCACTCGTGAAGCGCTCGACCCAGTACGCTACATCACCAACCACAGCTCAGGCAAAATGGGCTTTGCGCTTGCCAAAGCCGCCGCGCAGCTCGGCGCTGACGTCACACTGATCAGCGGGCCGGTGCATCTGCCAACGCCGGTGGGCGTCAATCGCATTGATGTGCAAAGCGCATTAGAGATGCACAGCGCAGTGATGCAAGAGGCAACCTCACACCAGATCTTTATCGCGTGCGCCGCGGTAGCCGACTACCGCCCACAAACCGTGGCCGAGCAGAAGATCAAAAAGAGCCGTGATAACGACACATTGACCATTGAGATGGTGAAAAATCCCGATATCGTGGCGTCCGTTGCGGCTCTGACTGAGAATCGACCGTTTACCGTTGGCTTTGCGGCAGAAACGCAAGATGTCGAGACCTATGCGCGTAGCAAGCTCGTGCGCAAGAATCTGGATATGATCTGCGCTAACGACGTCTCGATTGCAGGCCAAGGCTTTAACAGCAATGACAATGCCTTGACCCTATTCTGGAAAGAAGGGCAACACAGCCTACCTTTAACCAGTAAAGACGCGCTCGCTAGCGCAGTAATGCATTTGATTCATGAGCAAATGTAGGCGTTATTTTCGCCACCTACTTCAACCATTTTTATCAACACGCTTCGAACAACCTCTGAGCTTAGTTACACTTCAAAGGTTTCATCTTTGTCGCAGGCGCTGAGTCTGCGACGTAGTTGTTGTTCATCAGCAGTGATAACCAAAAGGAAAAACGGGGCATGGCCGGCAATAAAAAAATCAATCGACGCGAAGAAATCCTGCAAGCTCTAGCCGAGATGCTTGAATCCAATGAAGGGGCTTCACGCATCACTACCGCAAAACTCGCTAAGCAAGTTGGCGTGTCCGAAGCCGCGCTGTATCGCCATTTCCCGAGCAAAGCTCGTATGTTTGAAGGCTTGATTGAGTTTATTGAAGAATCCTTGATGTCGCGTATCAACCGCATCTTTGATGAAGAAAAAGACACGCTCAATCGCATTCGTTTGGTGATGCAACTGCTGCTCGCCTTTGCCGAACGTAACCCAGGCTTGACACGCATTCTCTCAGGACATGCTTTAATGTTTGAAAATGAGCGCTTGCGCGATCGCATCAATCAGTTGTTTGAACGGATTGAAACCTCTTTGCGCCAAATTCTGCGTGAACGTAAACTCCGCGAAGGTAAATCTTTCCCGGTGGATGAAAATATCCTCGCTGCGCAGCTGCTCGGTCAGGTGGAAGGCAGTTTGAATCGCTTTGTGCGTTCTGATTTCAAATACCTGCCAACCGCGAATTTTGATGAATACTGGGCGCTGCTAAGTGCACAGATTAAGTGAGTACAATGAGTCAAGATAAATACAGCAAACCTGAATTCTCCTTCTCTTTATTGCACCCAAAATACTGGGGAGTCTGGCTTGGTTTTGGCCTACTCGCCCTGCTGGTTAACCTGCTGCCTTATTCTGTGCTGTTAAAAATCGGCCGCAGTTTAGGCCAATTTTCGATGCGCTTTGGTAAAAAGCGTGTCCATATCGCCAGACGTAATCTGGAACTCGCATTCCCAACCATGAGCCAAAGCGAGATCGATGCGTTTGTCTTGGAAAACTTCAAAAACACCGGTGCGGCCCTGATTGAAACCGGCATCACTTGGTTCTGGCCAACGTGGCGCTTTAAGCGCATCCTTATTGATAAAGATACCCAAGCCATTCGCCAACATGCAAAAACAGGCAAAGGGGTTTTGCTGTGTTGCGTACATGCACTCAATCTGGAAATCACCGCACGCGCGTTTGCTGTGCTAGGCATCGGGGGCTATGGCGTGTATCGTCCGCACAGTAATCCTGCCTATGAGTTCATTCAGTACCGTGGTCGAACACGCAATGGCAATCAGCTTATCAACCGAACCGATATCAAGCAGATGATCCGCGTGTTACGCCAAGGCGAGCGTCTGTTCTACCTGCCAGACCAAGACTATGGCCACAATAAATCGGTGTTTGTGCCTTTCTTTGCAGTAGAAGAAGCTTGTACCACCACCGGCACCAGTATTTTGGCTTATACCAGCCACTGCGCGATTGTGATTGGATCCGGTTTCCGTAACGCGCAAGGGCGCTATGAGATCATGGCTGATAAATCAATTGAAGCGGACTACCCACAAAAAGATGAAACCGCTGCCGCGGCTTACATGAATAAATTTGTCGAAGAGATTATACTGCGCGCCCCCGAGCAATGGATGTGGCTGCACAAACGCTTCAAATCCTTGCCGGACTACGAACTGACCAACTCGCGCTATCAGTAAAGGTGAATTTGTGAGCGATCAAGACAACGGCATTGCACGCCATCTACATAACCCGCAATTTGAGTGGCGCTTTCTGCACCCCAAACACTGGGGCACTTGGATCGGCATCGCTTTCGCGGCACTGTTGGCCTTTATTCCATGGCGCATACGAGATCGATTAGCCAAGCCCTTGGTGCCATTTATCATTAAGAAAAATGGCCGCGTAGTCCGCCGCGCTCGGGTTAACCTCGCCTACTGTTTTCCTGAAAAAAGCGAGCAAGAGCGCGAGCAGATCCTGCACGATACGTTTGTGAAAGCCTCGCAGTTTATGCTCGGTTATTCAGAGCTGTTGGTGCGCTCGACCCGCTACAACAACGCACGGGGCGAACTGATTGGCGAAGAGAACTTGCTGCCGCTGCTAGATAGCGGCGAGCGCGTGATTTTGTTAGTCCCGCACTCTTGGGCCATTGATTACGCCGCCGTTATGCTGGCGGCTCGCGGCTACAAAGTCGCCAACATCATGAAACCGCAGCGCAACCCGATTGCCGATTGGCTGATGCACGTCCAACGTATGCAGTATGGTGGCCGTATTTTCACTCGTGAATCGGGCATTAAACCTTTCTTGCGTTCCATTCAATCCGGCTATGTTGGCTACTGGGTACCGGATGAAGATCACGGCCCGCAAAACTCGGTGTTTGTGCCGTTTTTTGCCACTGAAAAAGCCACGCTCAAAGGGTTTGGCAAAATGGCTAAGCTGTGCAAAGCGCACGTGGTGCCTTTGATGTCATGTTACAACAGTGATTCAGGCCGTTATGAAGTGCACATTTTGCCTGCGCTGCAAAACTTCCCAACTGGCGATGAAGAAGCCGATGCACTGGCGATGAACCGTGCGATTGAAGCGCTGGTCACGCCACAGCCGGAGCAGTACATGTGGAACTTGTCGTTGCTGAAAACTCAGCGTGATGGACGAGAGATTTACGACAACTCCCATCATGGCGATCAAAGCTAAGCGTTTTGTTCTTGAGCTTAATGCTAGAAAAACAGCCTCATTTTGAGGCTGTTTTTTTCGTTTTAGGCTTAGTTGGATGAATGCGCTTAAATGCCGTACTGCGCGCGGTACGCTTTCACCGCTTCTAGATGCTCAGTGTTGTTACCTTGCTGCTCAAGATAGGTGATGAGATCGGTCAGGCTCACAATCGAAATCACCGCGCAGCCGAAATCACGTTCCACTTCTTGAATCGCAGACAGCTCGCCCTTGCCTTTCTCTTGGCGATCAATAGCCACTAGAACGCCGGCTAAATCAGCCTTGTTGGCTTGGATAAGCTCCATCGATTCACGAATTGCCGTACCGGCGGTGATCACATCATCCACCAGCATCACGCGCCCTTCTAACTTGCTGCCCACCAGATTACCGCCTTCGCCATGATCTTTGGCCTCTTTGCGGTTAAAGCAGTAAGGCGTATCCACATCGTGGTGATCAGCCAATGCTACTGCTGTGGTGGTAGCAATCGGAATGCCTTTGTAAGCAGGACCAAACAGCACATCAAACTCAATACCAGAATCCACTAGCGCTGCCGCGTAAAAACGGCCCAAGCGCGCTAAATCTCGGCCAGTATTAAACAGACCAGCGTTAAAGAAATAAGGACTTTTACGGCCTGATTTCAAAGTAAATTCGCCAAACTTCAGCACCTGTTTTTCTAGGGCAAACTCAATAAATTCACGCTGGTAAGCTTTCATCACATCTTCTCTAAATTTACGATTTAAGAACAATTCATCTTCTAAGATATTGGCGTGAGGGCAAGGCAGCAAAACTTTGAGTCCCTAGGAGCTTACTGAAGTAAGTGACTAGGGCAAAAAGTACTTGCTAACGCAGCCATCGCGTCAATACCGACGAAGATGAGGGCAAAAAAATAGCCCCCAATTGGGAGCTACTCAATCAATCTAACAACGATGCCTTCTGCACTGCGACAATATCGGCAATGCCTTTTTTCGCGACAGCCAGCAATTCCAGCAACTGCTCATGACTGAACGGCTCACCTTCAGCAGTGCCTTGAATTTCAATCATCTTGCCTTCTTCGGTCATTACCACGTTCATATCCGTATCAGCGGCAGAATCTTCGACATATTCCAGATCGCACAGCACATCTTCACCTAGGATACCAACCGAAACCGCAGCCACATGGCCTTTCATCGGGTTCTTCTTCAGTTGGCCTTTGGCGATCAGATGGGCAAAAGCATCGGCCAGTGCCACGCTTGCACCAGTAATCGAAGCGGTACGCGTACCGCCATCGGCTTGAATCACATCACAATCAACGGTGATCATGATTTCGCCCATCGCTTCCAGATCCACCACAGCACGTAGGCTGCGCGCGATCAGACGCTGGATTTCCATGGTACGACCGCCTTGCTTACCATTGGTCGCTTCGCGGCGCGTGCGTGAATGGGTTGCACGCGGCAGCATGCCGTATTCCGCCGTCACCCAGCCTTTACCTTGGCCTTTTAACCAACGTGGCACACCTTCTTCAATGCTGGCATTACACAACACTTTGGTGTTGCCAAATTCCACCAACACCGAGCCTTCTGCGTACGCAGTGTAGTGACGGGTGATTTTGATGGGGCGAACTTGGTCCGCAGCGCGGTTATCTGGACGCATAGGGTCTCGACCTTCTTGTGGCTGTATCAATTCGGTTGGGGCAGGATTATAGCCCAAAGCCCCTACAGGCGCTAGGTTAACGAATTCAGCACGGTAGCGCCGTTTTGCCTGCTTTGCTACTATTAGCGCCAGTCACAAAGAGATGAAAGCAAAGGACATCCTGATGATTTACAGCATGACTGCGTACGCACGCAAAGAAGTCAAAGGCGATTGGGGCAGCGCCGTGTGGGAAATTCGCTCGGTTAACCAACGCTATTTAGAAACGTACTTCCGCCTGCCTGAGCAGTTCCGTGGTTTAGAGCCACTGCTGCGCGAGCGTTTTCGTCAGCGCCTGTCACGCGGTAAGATCGAGTGTCATTTGCGCTTTGAAGCGAATCCAGCCGCGCAAAGCCACCTCACCATCAATGAAGGACTCGCCCAGCAAGTGATTAATGCCGCTAACCAGATCATGCACATGACCGGTGAACTCAGCCGCATTAACCCATTCCAAGTGATGCAGTGGCCGGGCGTGATGGAAACGCCTGAGCAGGATATGGACGCCATCAACCAAGCACTACTCAGTGCGTTTGATGAAGGCGTGGACGAATTTATCGCCGCGCGTGGTAGTGAAGGCGATAACATGAAAGCGCTGATTGAGCAGCGTTTGCAAGCGATCAGCGCCGAAGTGGTCAAAGTACGCGCTCGCATGCCAGAAATTCTGGAATGGCAACGCGAGCGTCTGTTCAGCAAATTTGAAGAGGCGAAAATCGAGCTTGATGCGAGCCGTGTAGAGCAAGAGCTGATCCTGCTGGCACAAAAATCGGATGTGGCCGAAGAGCTGGATCGTCTCGACTCTCATGTCAAAGAAGCGCGTGAAGTGCTGAAAAAAGGCGGCTCATGTGGCCGAAAACTCGATTTCATGATGCAAGAGTTCAACCGTGAATCGAACACCTTGGCTTCGAAATCCATCTCCACCGATATCACCGCCTCCGGTGTGGAGCTGAAAGTACTCATCGAGCAGATGAGGGAGCAGATCCAGAACATTGAGTGATATATCACAACAAACCAAAAACCACCAAATTATATATAAAACAACAACTTAATCAAAAGATAAATTTCATAACGTTGCATTGAATGTCTTAAAGTTGCACTTAAGTGGTTACAGAAATGGATACACAAAATCCTAGATTTGTGTATTATCATTCTAATATGTAACCACTTGGGGAAATGATGTTTCATGAATGACGCTCAGCTCAAATCACTTGTTAAGAAAGGGAAGCCATGTCGGGTTGCCATCGATAATGGGCTATATTTCCGCATTTCAGCTCAGGGAACCCCCTTTTGGATTTTTCGATATTCTCATGGCGGCCAACGCAAACAAATGTCAATGTCTCAGTACGGGAAGCCGCCACTGGGGATGTCACTGAGTGAAGCGAGGGAACGTACATTAGAACTCAAAGCGATGGTAAAGAGGGGCGTTGACCCACTTGTAGAAAAAAATAGAGCAAAGCTTTCTAAGTTAAAGATAGTCGATGAGTTGGCTAATGATTGGCTTTCTCAAACGAACAAGCACCTCAAGAACCCTCAGATACCACAGAGAGTTTACTCCAAAGATATTTCCCCAAAGCTTGGCAAACTGCCTGTAGAAGATGTTAACCCTAGAGACGTTCTGGATGTTATTAGACAAATCAACGAATCTGGCAGACCGACAATTTCAAATGATGCCTTAACTTATCTAAAACAACTTTTTAATCATGCAATCAAATTAGGCTTAATCAGACACAACCCTGCAATAGCATTTAATGTCAAAGACGCAGGCGGCATAGAGAAATCTAGAGAACGAGTTCTTTCCCTTGAGGAGCTTGAGACTACTTTCCAAGTCTTCAGAGAAAATTCCGACATTTTCACGAGAGAAAATTTATTGGCAGTTGCCCTACTCGTTGTACTAGCAACAAGAAAAGGCGAGCTAATCGCCGCAAAATGGGAAGAGTTCGACTTTACTAATCTGGTCTGGAAACTTCCAGCAGAAAGAGCAAAAAATGGTCTAAGAATAGATATCCCAATCCCTGAGCCATGCTTAGCATGGTTCGGAGAACTATTTATTAGGGCGAATGGCTCTGAATACTTATTTCCCTCAAGGAGATCGAGCAAGAGAAGAGGTTACATTTCTGATGACACTCTCAATCATGCATTGGCAAAATTATTTGGCCGAAAAGTTGATTCAAAGAAAGAACCATATCCTAATATTTTGGGAGAGGCAGGTGTGAATTATTTTATAATTCACGATCTTCGCAGAACATGCCGAAGTCTATTGGCTGAAAACAATGTTCCTAGTCATGTCGCGGAACGTTGCCTGAACCATAAACTTCGTGGAGTAGAAGGGATATATGATCGCTATGATTACTTCAAAGAGCGTAAAGCTGCTCTTGAATTACTAGCTGTTCAGATAGCTCCACTGGTAGGAAGCCCATCACCTGAAATATCCAAAGTTATCGAAGCTTTATCCTAGTCGGATCTAGAAATCAAAGAGTCTTTCAAATGGATTAGCTAAACTCAGTCGATTGTGATTTCACTCATCAAAACGCTGACCCTTTGACGGCTTATAGAAAGCTCTCTACCTATTTCGGCTCTGTTAATCTTTCCGCTAATAGATAGTTGCAACTTCGCTAAGTCTTTTATCTTTTTTCGTAATTCATTGTTTTTACTTTCTAATTCCGCTCCTTTTTTGGGCCCTCGGGGACGTTCAAAAGAGTTGATGACCTGAAAAGCTTCGTGTCGATATGCCACCATTAACAATACAAAAATGTTAGGATGCCCGACTCCTGGATTCATCCAAGCTTCTATATCTTTTGCTTCCCAAAACACAGCTTCTATTGGGTCAAGAGCCTTCAATACAAATAAAGTAAAGTCTTGCCATGAAGCAAAATCATCAGGGGCAGACTTCGGAAGTCTGATATAAGTTTGGGGATATTCTTTTTTGATAAACCTAAGAACGACGTCAGCAATGATGCTTAAATTTTCATCATTTATTTCACTATTCACTCCGCGTTCTATTAAGTCTCTATTGATATACCTCGGATGTTTAGCAAAAGATGCTGTCCACTTAAAAGCATACGTCGAGTATTTATACTCTTTAGGTTTTGAGTCATTAATTTTCTGAAGTTCACCTAAATATTCAGATTCAGTATGCTTTAATGCAGATTCTAGAGCTGATTTAGCTTTGTAAAATGACCTTTTTGATTGGTTGGGGTGATGAATTTGACAATAACCTGCTGAATCCTCAACTCTCCTCCAACAAAATGCACAGTATGGCATCGAGAAAGATGTTGCCCTTAAATAGCGACGTGAAGTGCAAGATTGCAAATCAAGTAAAGAGCCATAGACTGCATTTGCATAAATTGAAATAGGATCAGTTGCATCAATGACTGTGATATTTAAGTACTCTCTCACTCTCTCAACTGAGTAGTTTATTCCTCCATTTGAACGAACAAACAGTGAAAAAGAACTAATTATTTTTCCACGATGAGCCTTTATAGGGGGAAATAATTTTTGAAAATCACTTAAAAATTCAGCGTCTAACTCTAATTCTTCTAAGACACTCAGCACACAAACATAGCCTTTCTTGGGTTTTGACGAAATTCTCTTCCCAGTTTCTTTAGCTTCTTGCTTTAACTGCATCAGTGCTTGATTAACATTTGATTGAAACTGCGTTGCATCAAGCTCCATCCCCTACTCCTTACATGACGTCAATAGAGTTTTCTTTGTTCTTATGGATATTAACTTTATTCGATTCTAGTGACAATGAATTCAAAGAAATCAGTTTGGAGAATTAAAGATATGTCCAATAAAACAATATTAATCCGTTGCGGAGATCTGACAAAAGAACTCGGTGTAAGTAAAAGCACTATATGGAGATGGTGTAGAAGTGGGGAAATGCCAAAACCCTTGCAATTGGGGCGCATCATTGCCTGGGAAAGAACCGTAATCGAACAATGGCTAGAGTCCAAACGCACTCAGGAGGTCAAGCTATGAACTCCTCAAAACGTTGTGAAATGTATTGCGCGATCTTACTTGAAAATAACCAAGCTGAACTCGCATTAGTGTCTGAAGTGCACGTTAAAGAAATTGCATACATGATCGCAGGAGCTATTTGTTATGCAGAACATCAATATAGCTTTTATGTACCAGATTCCGATATATCAAGCGTAGCTTCTGAAGCTGCAAATATGTTGGTCAATCGACCAGATGGAAATCCAACGTACAAGCAAATGCCATTGGTTTTGACTGCAATTCAACGTTACCGAGAGTTTGCTATTCCTCAATTAGGAGGACAACAGACCCTAACGCATCGTGGGGTGCAGCACGGTAGTAAAGTGAATTCACTGCTAAGCCACAATACTGGGGAAACAGAGGCCGAAATCTCAAGCGGTGCGCAGCGAAGACATAGTAAAAGAAAAAACCAAGTTTTTTCAATATCTAAGGTAGTGAACTCGTTGATTTCACTTTGGAGAAGAAAATGAGTTCAAATACTACTAAATCAGTGACCGTAAGGTTCAGTCTAAATGACTACTTCATTCTTCTTCGCGATGCAGAACGAAACAACGTAGCAATAGCAGAGATGGTTCGTATTGCTTGGAACAATCACAAACAGCAAGAGGATATAAATACAAAACTTCGCGAACTTGAACAACGCATGATGAAGAAGAGCTTTGAGATCGTAGCTGCGGTTGCAAATTTAGATGATCAAGAACGTCGTATAGCAGCTAAGAAGATCAATAAGAACTTGAGGGAGGACTAGATGAGTCATTCGCCAAACTCAAGATATCAACTTTGGCCCCAGATGGTTATTTTGTATTTGATATTCTGGGGACTATTGTTCTGCGGCTTAGTTCAATTAACCTGGACTTGGGGAGAGGATGCAAGCTGGGGTCACTTCGACATGCATTTCTCTTCAATTAAACATGCATTTTGGTTGCTATTTCCAGTTCAATCTACAGATGGGTGGAATCAGTATTGGTACCTACTTGATGAGTACGGTTTACGCACCAAATTCTATATCCATATTTCCCTGCCATTAATTATTGCTGCGATTGTCGCCTGCTACTTAACGAAGAAACTACTTTGGGTTGACGGTGGTAGGGAAAACCTTGTTCACATAAAAGGCCCTAAGCTATATCACGGGAAGCAAGCGATAAAGCACGCAACGAGTAATCACAAACAGGATTTGAAGCGTGATAAGCGGACTGCGGATGGCATCAATATTCACCCTCAAATAGCTATTAGCAGTAGTAGAGAACAGACAAACTTTTTAGTGCTCGGGACAACTGGAGCTGGGAAATCAATGGTAGTTAAGCCCATGTTGGATTCAATAATAAATCGAGGTGATAGTGCACTAATTTTTGATGAAAAAAAGGAGTATACACGTAGTTTCTATCATGAAAACTCTACGGTTCTTATCGCCCCCTGGGATTCAAGAGGAACGCAATGGTTCATTAGTGCTGACGTTTTAACTCAACAAGACGCTTACCTTATTGCGAACTGTCTAATACCAACCAACAAATCGAAAGATGAGATGTGGGTGAAAGGTGCCAGATTAATTTTTGTGGGGATGCTGGTAAGCCTGATCGGTCAAAGGAAACCTTGGGGTTGGGTGGAATTAGCACAGTTATTGTCACTACCTCAAGAAGATATGCTGGAAAATCTTACGAGATACTTTCCTATAGCAAAGTCTTTCATTGTTGAAAAAAGTAAAACAACGCAAGGCTTCTACGTCAATCTAATAACTGAATTAAGTTGGCTTGAAGCGTTGGCTGCCGCTTGGCCTAACATTGATAGTAAAGGCTTTTCTATTAAAAAATGGGTTGGTAAACAAACGGATAAAAAAATCATTATTATCCAATCTGATAGCAGATATGAAGCTATTGGGGCCCCTCTTTGTAATGCACTGATATCACTTATGACTCGTTACTACTTGGCTCAAAGTGATGATGAAACGAGAAGAACTTGGCTTGTTATTGATGAAGCGGCAAATCTCCCAGTGAATCCGATGTTACTAAAGTGGCTTGAACTTGCCCGTTCCAAAGGAGCACGTTCTATCATCTCAACTCAGTCTATATCAAGGTTGGTAGACCTTTATTCGCAAAATAATACTGACGCTATGCTGAACCTTTTGTCTACCGTTATATCACTACGCATTGGGCCTGCTGGTGAGGATGCGAGACATACAGCCAAAATCTTTGGAGAGCGAATCGTTGAACGTCCTTCATCATTAGAGCCGAACTCGAATTGGCAACGGAGTAAAGAACCACTGGTTGAAGAATTTGAGCTAACTCAGCTAAAACCTGCTGGATGGGAAGGTGTGAATGGGTATTTATTTATACCAGGTTGGAATGCTACCTATAAGCTTCGCTGGCCCTTATTTTCTAGCGCATCCGTAGCAAAGGAACACATTCCTGCGGCATGGATATCTAAACGAAAAAGCATTCAAGTAAAGGAGAAGAAAAACAGACTAACCAAAAGGACTCTAAAATGCTAACAATCAGCCCAGTAAACAATCTTGAGTATTACAGCAACTTAACCGAAGAAGATTATTACGTTGACGGTGGTGAACCTCCTGGTGTTTGGTATGGTCTTGGCGCTCAGCAGTTAAGCCTACAAGATAAACTGGTTTCCAAAACAGATTATCAAAACCTAATGCATGGCTACTCCCCTACAGGAAAGCCGCTAGTACAAAATGCTGGCAGCGACAAAAGACGTTACGCGTGGGATTTATGCCTAAGTGCACCTAAAAGCGTTAGCCTGTTATGGGCCCGCGGCAATGAAGAGATGAGACAGAAAATACAAAACGCTCAGAAGTTGGCAGTGAGAGCATCCATTGATTTTATTGAGCGTAATGCAGCGGTTACTCGAAGAGGTAAAGCAGGTGAACGCACAGAAAGTACCGCTGGCTTGGTTGTTGCTAGTTTTGACCATTGCACCTCAAGAGAGCTTGATTTTCAGATACACACACATAACTTGGTGTGCAATCTCGCTCCTCGAACTGATGGCTCATGGGGAAGTATTGACTCTAGGAAGATATATCGATGGCAAAAAGCTGCTGGCGCAATCTATCGTGCTGAACTTGCATTACAAGTCAGATCATTAGGATTTCAACTAGAGCAAGATGGTGATTCATTCCACGTGAAAGGGATTAGTAAGAGCTTGTGTGATTTCTTTTCAAAACGCTCGGAATCCATCAGCAAGGAACTAACCAATCGAGGCATTAATAGCAGTGCTAGTAAAGCGGGTAGCCACTTGAAGTTAGCGACACGTCGGCATAAACAACCTGTTAATCATCAGAAGCTTATTTCGAATTGGCAGGCTGAGTTAACGGCATTAGGTTGCAACGAGCAGTTGTTACAAGCGATTAGATCTAATGAGCCACCCCAGACTTCACAATTCATCGAAACGAACTTGATACTCGAAGATCTGACTGAAAAAACAGCAACTTTTAGGCCTCAAGATCTTTGCTATGAAGTTGCAATTAATGCAGTAGCCGCAGGGCTAAGCGCCAAAGAAGCAGAACAATATGTGGGACAAATAATTAAAAGTAGTGAAGTCGTTGAGTTAACTGCAAAAAGCCCTGATGAACCAATATATACAACATTAACAGTTCTAGATAACGAGCAATCAATGATTAAGCTGGCTAAGCAATTAGCTACAACTACGAGTAAAAATATCAGTAAAAAAGCAATATATTCAGCCGTTAAATCGGCAGAGGATGAACTGGGATTTGGGTTTGATGAAGAACAGTTGGAAGCAATATTTGCTGCCTTAAGTGGGCCAGATCTAAACATAACTCAAGGAAGTGCTGGTGCGGGAAAAACGACTTTGATGCTTGCCGCTCGATATGCTTATGCTTCATTCGGATATAAAGTGCTAGGTACTTGTATTGCAAAGAAAGCCGCAGATAACCTATATGAGGAAACTGGTATAGAATCATGCACAATCTCAAGTCTGTTGACTAAAATCGAGAGTGGTACCAACCCTCTTTCTAATACTGACGTTTTAGTAGTCGATGAAGCTGGTCAAGTTCCAAGCCATTACTTACAGCAGCTTTTGTACTGTGCAGACAAGGCTAACTGCAAGTTGATTTTGAGTGGAGAAGATAAACAGCTTGACGCAATCACTCGAGGCGGAGCATTACGATACTTGTCTAGGCCTGAAATTATTGGCACGCAGAGAATTGAGAACATTAGAAGACAGCGCCTCAACTGGGCTAGACAAACAGTAGCCGATTTTAGAGATGGCAAAAGTGTTCAAGCTCTCCAATCTCTCAAGGCACATGACTGCCTTCATTGGGAAGACTCCAGTGACGTAGTCAAAAATACTTTAATTGCCCACTGGTATCAATATCAGAAGAATAATCCTGAAAAATCGACACTAGTGATGGCTCAACGATGGAGAGATGTTAAAGAGTTGAGCATGTTGATTCGAAACATACATATCAATGAAGGTAGAGTCGGACAGGAAAATTTGTCCTTGGTTTGTAGCGTCAGCGACAAACAGTTTGAGTTTGAATACTCAAAAGGTGATCGTGTTAAGTTTTGTCGAAATGACTACCGACACTTAAAAGTGTCAAATGGGACGTTGGGTACAATACAAGAGCTTCAGAGATGCCCTGGTGGTGATGTTCGCTTTACTATAGCAACCGATGATAAACGAGTCGTTACATTCTTAGCATCGGAATATCGTGATGAACTAGGAACCAACTTGTGCCTAGCGTATGCGCTTACTGTTTATAGCGCTCAGGGCACTACCATCGATGGTAATACATTTATTTACTATACCGCAGGCATGGATAGAGCGAATACCTACGTTGCAGCAAGCCGTCATAAAGACGAATCTCATTTTTTCTGTAACCGCCGAGAAATTGATGAGCGACTTGGCGTGAATGACACTGGAAGAGCAATTAACGAAAGTGAAAGACAACTCTGCTTAGCTGCTATGATGTCGAGAGAGAACTCAGCAAGACTAGCTACTGAGCTTGTTCCAGAAAGATATATCATGGGTATACGTGAAGTAACAGAAGATCTAGAGCTTTAAATCTAGAAGCTTTGATTTATCCCAGCCTACGGCTGAATTAAACCAATATTAACGGATGACTAATCAAGAAGAGAGCTAAATTAGCTCTCAAATTCGACTCTATTTTCTAGTCGGCTCCTCAATTTTCTCATATACTCCCATTAATCCATATGAGAGTAGTTTTATGACTGATCAAATATTAACGCTCCAGGAAGTCGCAGAGTATCTAAAGTTAGCTGAAAAAACTGCTTATCGATTGGCTGCCGAAGGCAAGCTGCCAGGCTTTAAAGTAGGCGGTGCATGGCGTTTCAAGCGTGAAGATCTTGAAGCTTGGATTGAAGAGCAAAAGAAAAGCTCGCTTTGATAAAAGGATAACTAATGGACGATAAAGAAAAAAAAGAACTCAGTGAATCTGATATCAAAGCTAAATTCATTACTCCTGCAATAGTGAAAGCAGGCTGGGATGAAATGACGCAAATTCGCCGAGAAGTGACCTTAACTCCAGGCCCTGTTGTCGTTCGAGGCAATCTTTCTTCACGAAACAAGAAAAAGAAAAAATTTGCTGATTATGTCCTTCAGTGGGAAAAGGGCGTTCCAGTTGCTGTTGTTGAAGCAAAAGAAAATAACTACAGCGTTAGTCATGGAATGCAACAAGCATTAGGGTATGCTGAAATCCTAGATGTACCAAGTGCATTTAGCTCCAACGGAGACGCCTTTGCGTCAAGCAATAAAGTGCCCAGAGCTGGCGAAGATATCGAATGCGAGTTTCCTATGGAAGCTTTCCCTTCACCACAAGAACTTTGGAAGCGATACAAAACTTATCGAAATATCGAAGATGATGAAGAAGAGTTAGTACTTGAACCCTACTATGAAGACGGGTCTGGTAAATCTCCACGTTACTACCAAACGGAAGCAATCAATCGAACAATTGAAGCCGTTGCCAAAGGTCAAAAGCGCCTGCTGTTAGTTATGGCAACAGGAACTGGAAAAACTTACACCACTTTCCAAATAATCTATCGTCTATGGAAAGCCAAGAAGGCTAAGCGCATTCTATTTTTGGTTGATAGAAACATCCTTGCCGATCAAACTCTAGTTAATGACTTTAAGCCTTTTGGCTCCGTCATGACTAAAATTAAAAATCGCAAAATAGACCCTTCTTACGAAGTCTATTTAGGTCTATATCAAGCACTTACTGGCCCCTATGAAGAAGATAAAATATTCAAGAATGTCTCCCCTGAGTTCTTTGATTTAATTGTTATTGATGAGTGCCACCGCGGAAGCGTAGCCGATGACTCAGCATGGAGAGAGATACTTGATTATTTCTCAAGCGCAGTTCAATTAGGTTTAACCGCAACACCCAAAGAGACAGAATACGTATCAAACATCACCTATTTTGGTGAACCGATTTACACATACACTTTAAAGCAAGGAATCCAAGACGGATTTTTAGCACCATACAAAGTCATTCGTATCGATATTGACAAAGACGTTGATGGGTGGACACCTCCTCCAGGTATGAAAGATGACCTAGGAAATGAAATCGAGCAGCGTGAATACAACCAAGCTGATATGGATCGTATATTGGTACTCAATAAACGAACGAAATTAGTCGCAGAACGAGTTATGAAACTACTCAGAGCGACAAATGACCCATACCAAAAAACTATTATCTTTTGTGAAGACATAGACCACGCTGAGCGTATGCGTAAGGCTATTCGGAATGCAGCAGGCCCTCTTGCGCTTGAAAATGATAAGTACGTAATGAGAATTACAGGGGATAGTGTGGAAGGTAAAGCTGAACTAGATAATTTTATTGACCCTGAAAGCAAGTACCCTGTCATTGCTACAACGTCTGAACTTTTGACAACAGGTGTTGATGCCAAAACATGTAAGCTTATTGTTCTAGATAAAAGCATAAAGTCCATGACAACCTTCAAGCAAATCGTTGGTCGTGGTACTCGCATTGAAGAAGAACAAAACAAATACTTTTTTACCATTATGGACTTTAAAAATGCTACAGAGCTATTTAGAGACCCTGATTTTGATGGCGAACCAGTAGTAATTTATGAACCAGGCGATGATGATGATCCTGTTCCGCCTGATCCAGAGCCAAGCGATGATGACGATAATAGCGGTGATGACGCGGGTGAAAGCGAAGGTGTTAAAAAAATTCGAGTCAGCGGCCTTGAAGTAAAAATCAAGGGCGAACGTGTAGAGGTTCTGGGGGAAGACGGGAAACTTTTTACCGAATCGTATAGAGACTACAGTCGAAAAAGCATATTGAAAGAATACACTTCACTGGATGACTTCTTGAAAAAGTGGAATGAAACAAAAAAGAAGGAAGCCATTATTAAAGAACTGGAAGAGTATGGCATCGAACTTCCTAAGTTAGCTCAGGAAATTGGCAAAGGTTATGACGACTTCGATCTTATATGCCATATAGCCTTCGACCAACCACCTTTAACGCGAGCTGAGCGTGCTAATAATGTTAAGAAGCGTAACTACTTTACTAAGTACGGCGATAAAGCGAGAGCGGTCATAGAGGGCTTACTAGAGAAGTATGCTGATGAAGGCATTACCACTATTGAAAGCCCTAAAGTATTGAAGTTGAAGCCTTTCGATAATGTTGGCACCCCTGTAGAAATAATTAATGACGTTTTTGGTGGCAAGGCAAACTACGAAGACGCAGTACAAGAACTTGAAAAAGAGCTATTTAGTCAGGAACAAACAGCATGAGTAATGTAAGCAGTATTATTAAGTCAATCCAAGATATTATGCGAAAAGACGTCGGTGTAGACGGTGATGCGCAGCGTATCAGTCAACTCGTGTGGATGTTCTTCTTAAAAATTTATGATGATAGAGAAGCTGAGCTAGAACTACTGGAAGATGATTTTGAGTCTCCTATTCCAGAAGATTTGCGTTGGAGAAACTGGGCAGCAGACCCTGAAGGAGAAACTGGTGACGAGCTAAGTAAATTAGTTAATGAGAAATTATTCCCTAAGCTTCAAACCTTAGCCATCGAAACTACGTCAGAAGATGAATCTGAAATTATTAAAGTACAACGAGCGAAAGTAATACGTAATGTGTTTGAAGGCACATATAACTATATGAAGTCTGGCACACTATTGCGTCAGGTTATCAATAAGATATGTGAGATTAACTTCAACAATACTAAAGACCGCCATACCTTTGGCAGCATTTACGAACAAATACTAAAAGATTTACAAAGTGCAGGTAACGCAGGTGAATTTTATACACCACGAGCGGTAACCCAGTTTATAGTGAATCGTATTGACCCTAAGCTTGATGAAAGCGTACTAGATCCAGCATGCGGAACAGGTGGTTTCTTATCATGTTCAATCGACCATAAGCGGAAAAATTACGTTAATGGGAATGCTGATGAGGAAATACTTGCTAAAAGTATTTATGGAGTCGAGAAGAAAGCTTTGCCTCATATGCTTTGTACTACCAATATGATCTTACATGGCATTGACACTCCGACTCAAATTGAGCATGACAATATGCTTAGCCGAAGAGCATATAAAGACTACGGGGAAAAAGATCGTGTAGATATTATTGTAACTAACCCACCATTTGGTGGAATGGAAGAAGATGGTGTAGAAAATCAATTTCCAACGACATACAAAACCCGTGAAACTGCTGATTTATTCATGGCACTAGTTGTAAAACTATTAAAAAGCAATGGTCGTGCTGCCGTTGTTTTACCTGATGGTTTTTTATTTGGCGAAGGTATGAAAACTCGGCTTAAGAAAGAGTTAGTCGAGAAATGTAATCTGCATACCATTGTTCGCTTACCGAATGGTGTATTCGCACCTTACACAGGTATCAAAACTAATATTCTATTTTTCACTAAAAAGCCCGAAGCTCAGCATCCTGCTACTCCCCACATTTGGTTTTATGAACATCCATACCCTGATGGCGTGACTAGTTACAATAAGTCAAAGCCAATGAAGTTTGAGGAATTCATCACTGAAATTGACTGGTGGGGCAACGAAGAAGACAATTTCAAAGACAGAGTTGAAACCGAGCAAGCTTGGAAAGTGAGTATTGAAGATATCATCACTCGAAACTACAACTTGGATATAAAGAACCCTCATGTTGGTGAACAAGTTAATCACGATCCTGAAGAACTTTTGAAAGAATATGCGGAACAATTAAATGAGATACAATCACTGCGTGATCAACTAAAAAACATTTTGTCAGATGCTCTTTCTAGCGAAGGAGCTGATGCTTAATGAACAAAGTTGAAAACCTAATTACTGAGCAGATCGATATTTGGACTTCAGCGATAAAAACAAAGTCATCAGCGGGACGTGGAAGTAGTGCAAAACTTGAGCTATACGGAATAAAAAAACTTAGAGAACTGATATTAGAGTTAGCAGTTCGCGGCTTATTAGTGCCACAAGACTCAAGCAACGAGCCAGCAAGTGAACTTCTGGTTAGGATATCTGAAGAAAGGGATTTATTAATAAAAGAAAAAAAATTAAAACGACAAAAGAAACTGCCAACAATATCAGAAGATGAAATGCCATATAAGAAGCCTCAAGGCTGGGAGTTTGTTCGTCTTAATGATATTATTCAAATATCATCAGGTAACGGCTTGACCGCTGCACAGATGAATAATGAAGGGAGCATCCCAGTTTTTGGGGGAAATGGGATTACTGGTTACCATGACTCAGGTAATGTAGATAAACAAACAATTGTTATAGGACGCGTTGGTTTTTATTGTGGCTCTATCCATATCACACCTGAGGAAGCGTGGGTAACTGATAACGCATTTATCACAACATTTTCTGAAGAGAACATTGATATAAAATTTTTATTCTGGCTGTTAAAAGGTACGAATTTAAAAGAAAATGAAAATGCTACAGCACAACCTGTGATTTCTGGAAGAAAAATCTATCCTATTGTAGTCGGGTTGCCACCAAAATCTGAGCAAATAAAAATTGTTAACTGCTTAGAATCTCTGAATATTCTCTGTGATCAGCTTGAACAACAAACTGATGCTAGCATTGATGCCCATGAAATATTAGTTTCAACACTGCTCAAAGCACTTATCGATAGTGCGTCTAGCAGTGAAAATGGTGCTGAACAATTCCAACAAGCTTGGGAGCGAATTTCTGAAAATTTCGATGTTTTGTTCACTACAGAGAACAGCGTCGAACAGCTCAAACAAACCATCTTGCAGCTAGCTGTAATGGGTAAACTTGTTCAACAAGAACAAAACGATGAACCAGCATCTGTACTGTTAGAAAAAATAGCCACCGAAAAAGCACAATTAATCAAAGAAAAAAAAATAAAGAAACAAAAACAATTGCCTGAAATTACAGAAGACGAGAAACCTTTTCCACTACCTTCTGGGTGGGAATGGGCTAGGCTCGGTAGTTTAGGAATTGGAGCAACAGGAAAAACCCCAAGCACTAAGAACCCTGAATATTTCGATGGAAACATTGAATTTATTGGGCCTGGGCAAATAACACCAAATGGTAAAATGTTAGAGTCGGAGAAGCATATTTCTGAACTTGGAATGGAAAACAGCACCGAGGCTTTACCTGGTGATATCTTAATGGTTTGTATAGGTGGCTCTATAGGTAAAAGTACAATCTCTAAAAAAAGAATAGCTTTTAATCAACAAATAAATGCAATTCGCCCTTTATTTATATCCCCAACTTTTTTGAATATTGCTTTATCTACAAAATATTTTTATGAATCCGTTTTGGATAAGGCAACGGGTTCTGCTACTCCAATCCTTAATAGAGGAAAGTGGGAGGAACTTTTAGTTCCAATAAGTCCAATTGAAGAGCAAAAGAGAATTGCTGTTCAATCTGAAAAGCTTTTATCTATTTGCGATTCACTGATAAAGCGAATTAACAGTGCACAAAGTACTCAGTTAGATATCGCAGACGCAATAGCTTATCAGTCTTTGAGTTAGAGGTTTTTATGACTGAGCAAATGGAAGGCTGGTGTAAAGATGACAAACATCACTTATTTGAGTTATTTAGCGATTTTAATGAATGGATTGATAAAGGCAGTGCAGAAGTATCTAGCGCACTACTGAAACAATTAGGCATAGGTAATCTATCTCATCCAAGTAAAGCATTCTACGCAGGTGATAAAGCAGCTTATGATCAAGCATTGAGGGCATATCGCTTAGACTGCCGTCATGACGTTTTGAGTAAGGAATTTTTCCAAGAAAATTACGTTGACGGTGAGCATTGGTTCGAGCGGAATGAACAGCACTTTAACCAGCTAGTTGAAAGGCTTTGTGATGAAATAGTTGTTCCCTTTGTAGGTGCAGGTGTGTCTGTAGCTGGAGGTTTCCCTACATGGGCAAACCACCTGCGCCAACAAGGAAAAACAGCAGGTATAGCAGCTGATCAGATAGAAAGCTGGCTTTCTGCTGGTCAATATGAACAAGTAATTGAACATATTGAGCAGACCTGCGGGCCAGATGTATTTGCTCAAGAAATACGAGATGTTTTCTCTAAAACAGGCAGTATTGAAGATATCACATTGCGTATCGCTGAACTTTTTTCGGACACTCTAATCACAACGAACTATGATCGCCTACTGGAGCAGGTGTTCGATACTGGTTCAGAGGGCAGCCTACAGGTCATCAATGGAATGACTGCAATGGATAAAGCTAATCCAGAAAGTGTAACCATCATCAAAATTCATGGAGACATCAAGTACCCCCAAAGGTGCATTTTGGGTAAGGCACAATACGATACAGCTTATGGCGAAGAAGAATTAGACTTGCAGCGACCGATTCCAAAAGTACTGCGATATTACTTCAAAAACAGTAGTCTGCTGTTTGTTGGATGCAGTCTAAGCAATGACAGAACCATCCAGGTATTCAAGCATGTAAAGGAGCTGGAGGGTGATTTTCTCTTCCCTCAGCACTTTGCAATCGAGCAGGCACCAGAAACGCAAGAAGACCTAGTGAAAAGGAATGCGGAGCTTTTACGCCTTGGTATCACAGCCATTTGGTATGAAAAAGGCAGACACGATAAAGTCGAATCGATCTTAAACTTAGCTAAGAATGAACTCAATTATAAGAAAGCAGGGCTAATTGATATTGCTGTTATTTAAATTATCGCCATATTTATCCAGAGATACGCATCTACAGACTGGTTACATAATTGGTTACATAAATGAAAAAAAGCAACAAAACAAAAAATAAGATTATGATAAATAATAAAAAATTAACTATAATTAGATATTCAGATCCAAAACATCGAATAACCCTTAAAGCCTCGTTGATTCGGGGCTTTTATTTAATCCCCTAACCTATTAGCTATTAGTACTTGGAAACCTATGGAACGTTTGATCGAAAAACTTCTCTATTCTTCACGTTGGATTATGGCGCCGATTTATCTTGGCTTAAGCCTGCTGCTGCTCGCGCTAGGTATTAAATTCTTCCAAGAAATTTTCCACCTACTGCCAAACATTTTTACCATCAAAGAAGTGGACCTAATCCTAGTCGCACTCTCTTTGATTGATGTGTCGCTGGTGGGCGGCCTTATCGTGATGGTGATGTTTTCCGGATATGAGAACTTCGTGTCTAAACTCGATGTCGATGAGAGCGAAGATAAACTCGGTTGGCTAGGCAAGCTTGATACCAGCTCGCTGAAAAACAAAGTATCTGCTTCGATTGTGGCCATCTCATCCATTCATCTGCTCAAAGTGTTTATGAATACCGAAAACATCGAAAGTGACAAAATCAAATGGTACTTGCTGCTGCACATTACTTTTGTGGTATCGGCTTTTGCGATGGGCTACTTAGATAAAATCACCAAGAAGTAGCGTCTTGAATCGTTGAAAAGCTTGAATCGTTGAAAAGAAAGCGCCCTAGATTGGGCGCTTTTGCGATCCCCAATTTGATGAGGGGATAACCTACAGGGAACCCACTTAGCTCAGATCGATGTCTTTACAACCGAAGAAGTAGGTAGCCGCAAAGCCAACGGTATACGAGATAAGCAAACCACCGACAAACACCGCCATACCCGCAAAAATACCTTCGGCTGACGTCATCAGAGGAATCGCCACCACACCGGATGGGCCAAACACCGTATTGAGGCCAACCGGCAGCCCCAAATAAGAGATGAGACCGATAAAGAAGCCGCCCGCCGCACCGCCAATACAGGCGGTGACAAAAGGCTTCACCCGCGGTAGCGTCACGCCATAAATCAGTGGCTCACCAATGCCGAGAATGCCCGAGATGATCGCCCCTTTAATTTGGGTGCGAATCGTGGTCTCTTTTTTGGCTCTCGCGTACAGCGCCAGTGAAGCACCCACTTGCCCAGCGCCTGCCATGGCAAGGATCGGGAACAATGAGTTAAAGCCTTGCGCTTCCATCAGCGCGAAATAAACCGGCACAAAACCTTGATGAATACCAAACACCACCGAGATTAAGAACAAACCGGCCAAGATGGCAGCACCGAGTGGGTTATCATTGAGGTTTAAAAACAGCCATGACATGCCTTTAAACAGCTCACCGCCGATAGGCATGATGATAAGGAAAGTCACCGCGCCCATGATCAGCAAAGTCACCACCGATGTCAGGATCATATCCAAATCATCCGGCATGTATTCACGCACTTTACGTTCCACTTGCGCGCCTAAAATTGCCGCCAGTAATACCCCGATGATGTTGCCACGCGGGTCAATTGCAAAGCCGAAGAACTCACTCATCCCCGAGTAAATGCCTTTGGTTGCTTCTGGGTCATAACCGAGTACAAACAGCGAAGCCAGAATCGCTCCGTTCACGCCAGAGCCGCCAAATGCCTGCTGCGCGTTATAGCCAATCAAGATACTAAGAAACGCAAACAGCCCTTTGCCAAACACTTTGAGGTAAGCCACCAGATCGAGCATAAACTCGCTCGGGGTTTGGCCAACCACATAGATTTGCTCAAGCAGAGTCGCAATGCCCAGCAGCAAGCCTGCGGCAATAAATCCGGGGATCAGCGGGGTAAAAATGGTGGCAAACTTGCTCAAAAAGCGTTGTACCGCACTGGTTTGCTTGCTCTTCATCTGCTTTTTCTGCTGCGCGGCAATCGTGGAGAGATCCGCCTCGCTCACTGAAGGTGCCACGTTGTCGCCCGATTCAATCAAGGCATTCATCATATCCGCGGCCGTTTGTGCTTTACCGGGACCGAGGATGATCTGCAGTTGCGCGTCACTTTCAACCACACCCATCACTCCGGAAATTTTTTTCAACGCCGCATGATCGGCGAGCGCAGAATTATTCAGCGTTAAACGCAAGCGAGTCATGCAGTTACCACATTTGGCGACGTTACCACTGCCGCCCACCAGAGACAGCACTTGTGCCATCATGGTTTGGGTTATTTTGGCCATCATCGGCTCCTTCTCTCTGCTGTTTATTCTTGGTTGAGCGCTGCGCGGATAAAGCCTTGGTGCTGCGCCAGTTTTTGTGCGGCTTGCTCTGCGCTAAAACCGCCCAAAATCATCAAAATCGCAGTCTTGCAGTGGCGACCACACGCGGCCAATGCCGCTTCCGCTTGCTCAGCACTCACCCCCGTCGCTTCCACCACAATATTGGTTTGCCGTTGGATGAGCTTGGCATTGGTCGCTTCCACATCCACCATCAAGTTGCCAAACACTTTGCCACTTTTGATCATCGCTCCCGTGGTCAGCATATTGAGCACCAGTTTCTGCGCAGTGCCCGCTTTCATGCGTGATGAGCCAGTAACCACTTCCGCACCCACTACCGGGGTAATCACAATATCCGCGCACGCCTCCATCGGGCAGCCCGGATTACACGCCAGTGACACAACGGTGGCACCGACTGAGCGTGCGTACTCCATTCCCGCAATCACATAAGGGGTACGGCCACTGGCCGCGATGCCAACCAGCACATCCTTTTCATTAAGGTTCAGGGACTTGAGATCGCTTTGGCCTAGCTCGCGGTTGTCTTCAGCATTTTCGACTGCTTTCAAAATCGCCGTATGTCCACCGGCGATCAAGCCAATCACCTGCTCAGGCTTGCTACCGTAGGTCGGCGGACATTCACTCGCATCCAGAATCCCTAAACGACCAGACGTGCCTGCACCCATATAAATCAAGCGTCCTCCTTGAGCAAAAGCAGCGGTAATCGCTTCCACCGCTTGCGCGACTTGTGGCAAGGTTTGCGCGACCGCCAAGGCGACCAACTGATCTTGTCGGTTAATCACTTGCAGCATGTCCAACGTGGACAAGGTATCAATCTGCTCACTGGCTGGATTACGGCTTTCGGTCACTAAGCGGGTTAAATCAATCTTCATAAGGCTTCTCGGCAAATTTCGAATTGAGGCGATTCTATGGAATAAAATATTCCATTTTGGTGATAAGAATCACAATTAAGGTTATTCTTTAAGCAGTCGTTTTTTGGAATAATCGTGAAAAGCATCAAGAAAAATAAATGTTCAACCATGAAGCTATTGATTGAGAAAGAGTGAAGCGTGGCAGGCATTATTCCTACAATGGAATAATTTATTCATTAGGAGTGTAAAAAATGTCCGTACTACAACGCATCGTCAGCCGTCGCACCCAACTTTCCGAGAGTGGCCGCCAGATTGGTGATTGGGTTCTCGCCAATGCGGCGCAGGCGGCAGCAATGACCAGCCAAGATTTGGCCGCGTGGGCCAATGTGAGCCAATCGAGCATAGTCAAATTTACCCAACGGCTTGGTTTTAAAGGCTACAGCGAATTTAAACTCGCCCTCACCGAAGAGCTGGGACGCAAACAAGTCATGGTCAACCAGCCTTTACACAGCAACATCTTGGCCGATGACCCCGTCGCCGTAATTGCCCAAAAACTGGTGCAAACCAAAACCGAAGCCATGTTTCACACGACCAATGCCCTGCGTTTGGATGAGTTTAGTGAGGCGATCAGCTGGATTCAGCAAGCGGTGCGGGTACAGATCATCGGGATTGGTGGCTCAGCACTGGTCGCCAAAGATCTCGCATTTAAGCTGCTCAAGCTCGGTATTACCGCGCTCACGGAGCAAGATAGCCATGTGCAGATCGCGACCGCTCGCACCTTACATAGCCAAGATGTGCTGATTGCGATTTCATTTTCGGGAGAAAAGCGCGAAATTCTGATTGCAGCACAAGCGGCCAAACAGCAAGGTGCGAAAGTGATTGCCCTGACCACACCGAACAAAAATCGCTTACGTGAACTGGCCGATCTGGCGCTGGATACGATTGCCGATGAAACGCAGCACCGCAGCTCTGCGATTGCTTCGCGTACCGCGCAAAACGTGCTGACCGACCTGATTTTTCTCACCCTCACTCAGCAGCGTGAAACGTCCGCGCGGCAGTTGATCGATGACATTTCTTCCGACATTCGCCAGATGCGTTGAATGTGATACCTATACCCAAACTACTTGGCGTTGCAGGTCGGCGGTAAGAGCTTGGCAATAAACGCCAGCTCCTCATCGCCCTGACCTGCGGTTAGGGTTTCCAGCCACAATGATTGGCTGTAATGCTCGCCGCGCAGCAGCAAATGGCAACCTTCGAAATCGATCAGCCAAGTGTGCAGATCCGCATCGCACTGCTTTTCCAACACCCGAGCGGAAAGCAGGTTCACCAAACGCAAAGCGGTTTCAGCAAAAGCCTCAAAATCGAAGTTTTCGGCGCGCACAATCAAGCGCCCTTCCGCGGCAAGGTATTCACCTAAACCAAACTCAGCCATGATAGGTCAAATGCTCCTGAATCAGATCCAAAAACGGGTCGGCGTATTTTTCCAGCTTGCGCTGCCCAACCCCATTCACCGCCAACATTTCGCCGTAAGAGGTTGGCATGATCTCCGCCATGTCAATCAAGGTGGCGTCACTGAACACCACATACGGTGGTAAGCCTTCATCATCGGCGATCGATTTACGCAGCTTACGCAGTTTGGCAAACAGCTTTTTGTCGTAGTTTTTGCCCGACAACTTATCGGATTTTGCCGCGCGCGCCGCGGTATCTAAACGCGGTACCGCCAGCTCAATATTCATTTCACCGCGCAGCAAAGGGCGCGCTTCTTCGGTCAGTTGCAATGTCGAGTTACGCGTGATGTTTTGGTAGAGCATGCCTTTGTGGATCAGTTGGCGGAAAATACTCACCCAGTAATCGTGGCTGTGATCGCGGCCGATGCCGTAGGTGGTGATTTTGTCGTGGCCATGCTCGCGAATACGGATGTTCTGCATCCCGCGCAGCACTTCCACCACATAGCCAATCCCGAAGTTTTGATTGACGCGATAGACACACGACAGCGCTTTGCGCGCCTCTTCCGTGGCATCAAAACGCTTGGGCGGGTCGAGGCAGATATCGCAGTTACCACATGGCTTATCGCGATATTCGCCAAAATAATTGAGCAACACTTGGCGGCGACAAGTTTGCGCTTCAGCAAACGCGCCCATGGCGGTGAGTTTGTGGCTTTCAACCTGTTTTTGCGCGCCATCGGGCTTTTCATCCAGCATGCGGCGCAGCCAGTTCATGTCGGCAGGGTCGTACAGCATCATGGCTTCAGCAGGCAGGCCATCACGCCCTGCGCGGCCAGTTTCCTGATAGTAGGATTCAATGTTGCGTGGAATATCAAAATGCACCACAAAGCGCACGTTGGGTTTATTAATCCCCATGCCAAACGCCACGGTCGCCACCACAATTTGCAGGTCATCACGCTGAAACGCCTCTTGCACCCAAGCGCGTTCATCGGCGTCCATCCCGGCATGGTAACTGGCGGCGCGAATGTGGTTGCCGCACAGCTTTTCAGTGAGCATTTCCACTTTTTTACGGCTGCCACAATAGATGATGCCGCACTGCCCACGCTGCGTTTCCAGATAACGAATCACTTGCGAAACCGGCTTATGTTTTTCCACCAGCATGTAGCGGATGTTCGGGCGGTCAAAACTGCCCAGATACTGATGCGGCTCATTGAGCTGCAAACGCTGCATAATGTCGTGACGGGTCGCGTCATCCGCAGTCGCCGTCAGCGCCATCACCGGCACATTCGGGAAACGCTGCTTAAGCTGGCCTAATGAGGCGTATTCCGGGCGAAAATCGTGTCCCCATTGCGAAATACAGTGCGCTTCATCAACCGCAATCATGGCTAACGGCAGATGGCTGAGCCGTTCGATAAACTCGGCGGTCAATACCCGCTCTGGCGACACATACAGCAGCTTGAGCTGGCCAGCATGCATGCGGTTATAAATCGCGATCAGCTCCTCGCGCGCCAAGGTGGAATTGACACACTCAGCGGCGACACCGTTGGCTTTAAGCTGGTCAACCTGATCTTTCATCAGCGAAATCAGGGGAGAAATCACTAACGTGACCCCTTCCAGCACCAACGCAGGGATCTGGTAACAGAGTGATTTACCACCGCCAGTCGGCATAATGACCAAGCTATCACGCCCAGCCAGCGCCGCCTCAATCACCTCTTGCTGACCGACGCGAAATTGCTGATAGCCAAACACCTCGTGCAAAACACGTTCAGGAGTGGCAAAGAGAGCAGAAGATTCAGCCATTAAAGTCGCGGTCATATCAATAGAGTGCAAAGTAAGAGTCATGGGTCGCCAACAAGCTGGCTATTGTAGAGGGGTTACTCGGTGAATAAAACCGCAAAATACGTACAGTGTACGATTCTCAGGTTATACTTCGCTGCTACCGCCGCCAAAGCGGTCATCACCATAACCAGAGAAGTTGTTCATGACACCCGACCAACAAGATGCCAAAAAAGGAATTTTGCTCGCGATCAGCGCATACACCATGTGGGGCATTGCGCCGATTTATTTCAAAGCACTTGGCGCCGTATCGGCGCTGGAAATCCTTAGCCACCGGGTCGTGTGGTCATTTGTGTTGCTCGCAGTACTGATTCACCTTGGTCGTCGCTGGCGCAGCGTCGTTGGCGTAGTACACACTCCGCGCAAATTTTGGCTGCTGTTAGTGACCGCTTTGCTCGTGGGGGGTAACTGGCTGATTTTTATCTGGTCAATCAACGCTAACCATATGCTGGATGCCAGTTTGGGCTACTACATTAATCCGCTACTCAATGTGCTGCTCGGCATGCTGTTTCTCGGCGAGCGCCTGCGTAAATTGCAGTGGTTTGCGGTCGCGCTTGCCGCCATTGGCGTGGGCATTCAGTTAGTGGTGTTTGGCTCAGTGCCGATTGTGGCCATTGCCCTTGCCACCAGCTTTGGCTTTTATGGTCTGCTGCGTAAAAAGATCCAAGTCGATGCGCAAACAGGCTTGTTCCTTGAAACCCTGTTTATGCTGCCCGCCGCCGCCATCTACCTAATCTGGCTCGCCGATACACCAACCAGTGATATGGCACTCAACACTTGGCAGCTCAATCTGCTCTTGGTTTGCGCGGGCGTCGTGACTACCTTGCCCCTGCTCTGTTTTACCGGAGCCGCAGCGCGTCTCAAACTCTCAACGCTTGGGTTTTTCCAATATATCGGCCCGAGTTTGATGTTTTTGCTCGCAGTTCTGGTCTACGGTGAAGCCTTTACCAGCGATAAAGCGATCACCTTTGCTTTCATTTGGAGTGCCTTGGTCATCTTCAGTGTTGATGGGTTAAAAGCAGGACACGCCGCACGGCGTGCACGTTAGAGCTCGCTACCGAGGTAAGCGATCCCGGCTTACCTCCCTATTCCACCTCGTCTAACTCGTTCAATCCTGAGACATTGCTGCATAAATCATCGAATTAGCCAACAAGCCGCTAGAACAAAACTTTAACCCAACGTTAACATGACCTCTTCATAACAACGAAAATGGAGATGGGCATGAATTGGACTCATACCCCTTTGGCGCTTCCTGCGCTGATGTTTGCGATGGCTGCACAAGCTACCCCGAATCAAGCCACCGATGCGGTTGCGCCAGAACAAGCCACCGGCTTTGAGCACAAATCGTTAGTCAAAGCCAAAAACTGGATGGTCACGGCGGCTAACCCACTGGCGAGCGAAGCAGGGGCTTCGATTTTACGCCAAGGCGGCAACGCGATAGATGCCATGGTGACGACACAACTGATGCTGGGCCTAGTTGAGCCTCAATCATCCGGCATTGGCGGTGGATCGTTTTTGGTCTACTGGGATGCCAAGAAAAAAGCGCTCACTACGTTCGATGGCCGCGAAACCGCGCCACTCAACGCCACACCTGAACTGTTTTTAGATAGTACAGGTCAGCCAATGAAATTTTACGATGCCGTGGTCGGCGGTCGCTCGGTTGGTACTCCCGGCACGGTCAAACTGCTGTGGGAAACCCATCGCCAATACGGCAAGCTGGAATGGGCGCGCTTGATTGAACCTGTCGCCAAACTCGCCGAGCAAGGCTTTGAGGTAAGTCCTCGCCTCGCGGCACTCATTGCAGAAGATAAAGAGCGTTTAGGCCGTTTTCCTGCCACCAAAGCCTATTTTTTTGATGCACAAGGTGAACCCCTCACAGCCGGCACTTTACTGAAAAACCCGGACTACGCCGCCACTCTCAGAGCCATCGCACAGCAAGGCGCTTCCGCCTTCTATCAAGGTGACATTGCCAAAGACATCATCGCCACGGTGCAAAATGCGCCGGGCAATCCCGGTGTGCTCGCTCAACAAGATTTTGATACGTACCAAGTTAAACAGCGTGCGCCCGTGTGCGCGGCTTATCAAAGCTATCAAGTCTGCGGCATGGGGTTACCCAGCTCAGGCGGTCTGACAGTGGGACAAATTCTCACCCTCACCGAGCAGTACGATCTTAAAGGTTGGGGCGCGCAGGATGTGAAATCATGGCAAGTGTTGGGTGATGCCTCACAGCTGGCGTTTGCCGATCGCGGCTTGTACATGGCGGATCAAGATTATGTGCCCGTTCCGACCCAAGGCTTATTGGATAAAACCTATCTGGCCGAGCGCGCTAAACTCATACAACCCGGCAAAGCGCTGACCAGTGCGCCAGCAGGCAATCCGCCTTGGCATCATGCGCAGCTACGCAGCCCCGATCAGTCGATAGAACTGCCCTCCACCAGCCACTTTAATATTGTTGACCGTGAAGGCAACGTGGTTTCCTTCACTACCTCGATCGAAAACGCGTTCGGTTCACGCTTGTTGGTGCGCGGCTTTTTGCTCAACAACGAACTAACCGATTTTTCGTTTGCCACGCAAAGTGAAGGTCGCCCGATTGCCAATCGCCTAGAGCCGGGCAAACGCCCACGCTCTTCAATGGCACCGACCATTGTCTTGCAGGATAACCAACCCTATCTGGCGATTGGCTCACCCGGTGGCAGCCGAATTATTGGCTATGTGGCGCAAGCACTGATTGCGCACATTCAGTGGGATATGGATATTCAAGCCGCGATCAATCAACCGCATGTGCTGAATCGTTTTGGCGAAATCGAGCTCGAACAAGGCACCTCCGCCGAGCAGTTCAAGCCCGCGCTGGAAAGTTTGGGGGCAAAGGTCGGGATCAAAGAGCTCAACTCAGGTCTGCACGCCATTCGTATTACCGCGCAAGGTCTTGAGGGAGCCGCTGACCCTCGCCGTGAAGGCGTCGCCATCGGCGAGTAAGCGTTAACTCAAAAAGTGATGGGCAGAGTCTGTCCATCATTTTTTACTCGCACCTCATTTTTCCCACCCACGCGAAGAGGCACTGATCATTTTTTACAAGACAAGCTCTGACTCACCGCTTAAGATTTTGGTAACTTAGCCTACTTTTTGGTCTCTATGGATACAGTGAATTATCGCCCCAGCGCTTACCCCGCGATCAGTCTGATTGAAGCCGACTATCGCCAGTTTGCGTTTGAGCGTCACTATCATCTGGATATCCATATCGGTCTCATCACCCAAGGTGTACAACGTTTTTATCACCAAGGGGCTTGGCATCAAGTGGGACAAGGTGGTGTGGTACTGATGTCACCCGATGAATTGCATGATGGCCACGCGCACAGTAATACGGGCTATCAAGTACAAGTGTTCTCCATTGAACCTGAATGGTTACAGCAGACGCTCGAAGCCAACCAGATTGAGCAAGTGATCGGCTTTGAGCAGTTGATTGTACAAGACCCGACCCTATTTCACTCCTTGCAGCAACTTCACCATTTGCTGCGACAGGACAACCTCAGCCAGCTCGCCAAAGATTGCTTACCTTATCAAGGCTTTGCTCCGCTGCTTGAGCGTTATAGCTACCTAAAACAACCCACCGTCAAACCGCTTGGCCAACACAATCTCGCCCTACTCAAAGAGTGGGTACTCAGCCAGCTTGACCAACCGATCCGGCTCGAACAGTTAGCGCAATTGTGCCAACTCTCCCCAACTCAATTTCAGCGCCATTTTAAAGCGCAAACGGGGCTCACGCCTTACGCTTGGTTACGACGGCTACGCCTAGAGCAAGCAATGAAACTGCTGCAAAGTGGCAAACCAGGCACAGATGTCGCGTATCAGGTCGGCTTTTATGATCAGGCCCATTTCAGTAAAGCCTTCAAAGCCACTTATGGCCTTTCGCCTTCTTTGATCACTCGCTTTTCTTAACCACGCTGTCAAAAATTTACAAGCTCCTCGCGCTCACCGCGCGGCATACTCCGTGAATAATGTGAGGAGAAAACATGAACGAAATGTCCATTTTAGCCACCTTAGCCGGTGTGCATTTTATTGCCTTATTAAGCCCGGGTCCTGATGTCGCCTTAGTGGTGCAAAACGCCACCCAGCACGGGCGTAAAACCGGCGTGATGATCGCGTTAGGTTTGTCGTGCGGCATTTTAGTCCATTTGATTTTGAGCCTGACCGGCATTAGCTACTTAGTCAAACAGCAGCCAATGCTGTTTAACCTGTTACAACTGGCTGGCGGCAGCTACTTGCTTTATCTGGGGGTCGGCGCTTTACAATCAGTGGTGGCGAAAAAAAACGCCAGCACACCGACGCACAGCCCTGCGCTCTCCATTCTCGGCAACCGCCGTCAAGCCTTCACAAAAGGCATGATGACCAATCTCTTGAACCCGAAAGCTCTCGTGTTTTTTGTCAGCCTGTTATCTAGCCTGATCCCAGCCAGCATGTCCGTGTCTGGTAAAGTGAGTGCCGCCCTGATTTTAGTTGGTTTATCCCTAACTTGGTTCTCCTGTTTAGCTTGGCTGCTTACCACGTCTGCCATGCAACAACGCATGCAGCGCATTACGCGATCCGTCGATAGCATATGCGCTGCGGTGTTTATCTTGGCCGGTGGCGTGATTTTATGGCAAGCAAGCCGCGCTATAGCACAAACCTTCGGATGGCTATGATCCGACTTTGGCCGATCATGCTGTGCGAGATCTCTTACAAAGCGGTAGGACAAATTCGCTTTCTGCGATAAAAAACACTGACAAAAACAACTTAAATAATTGTTTTTAAATAAAATGTTCAAAATTTCATTATTTCGAACATCAAGAAATCGCTTCGATTTGCTTGTTCAGAAAGCTCAGCTCAGTAAGATGAATCTCGTCGGAAGGATACTGACACGGAACAGGAAAGCACCAAGGATTGGTGATCTTCAGGAAGAAGAATCGAACATTCAGGATGAATGCTCGGCAAGGAAAGCGTAATTGGACATTGAACGGACGCAATCGTTGCTAGGATGGTAACGACAAGGATGGGAAATGGACACCTCTGGACGAGGCAAGGACTGAACATCAGGATGATGGCAGGGACACCGCTCAGGGAACAAGTGATGTGAACTCGCTAGGATTGTGAGTTGTAATGGAAGAAACAGGACACCGCTAGGATGGCGATGCAAGGATTGAGCTGACGGATTGCAGCGTACTATCAAGGATTAGATGCAGGGAGCACCTTTTAGTAGCTGGAATGCTGCGAGTAAGACTCTAACCCCGGTGGGCTTGCCCCCGGGGTTTTCTTTTTTCTCCCGAAAAGTCATCACCACTTTACTCCTCAACAGAAACGTTAATCGTTACTTTGTATCTAGGGGCAATTTGGCAATTTCTTCCCGACCTCCCCCTAAAAGGGGGGAGCAACGTCGCCGCCCTATTCCATCTACACCTTCTCGAGTCTTGCGTAAGCCGTCACTAACCACTTAATGCCTTCGCCATTAAACGCCACTTGCACTCGGCTTTGCGGGCCACTGCCTTCAAAGTTAATGATGGTGCCTTCACCAAATTTCGGGTGACGGACTCGTGAGCCCAAATTAAAACCGGTTTCGTTAAAGCTTTCTTTTACTACGGTTTGGCTAAAGCGCCCTGTGCTGGTTGGGCGGCTGACTTGCGCCTTCATGCGCACTTCATCCAAACAGCCTTCTGGCAGTTCACGAATAAAGCGTGAGGGTTTGTGATACTTATCTTGCCCGTACAAGCGGCGCATTTCCGCGTAGGTGATGTAGAGCTTTTGCATCGCGCGGGTCATACCGACGTAACACAGGCGACGCTCCTCTTCGAGGCGCCCCGCCTCTTCGGCAGACATTTGGCTCGGGAACATGCCCTCTTCCACACCGACCATAAACACCAGCGGAAACTCTAATCCTTTGGCACTGTGCAAGGTCATCAGCTGTACTGCATCATCATGCTCATCGGCTTGACCTTCACCGGCTTCCAGTGCCGCATGGGTCAAAAACGCGGTCAGCATGGTCATATCCTGCGCTTCTTCTGGCTTTTCAAACTGGCGCGTCGCCGTCACCAGCTCTTCCAAGTTTTCAATCCGCGCTTTGGATTTTTCGCCTTTTTCTTGCTGATACATCTCCAGCAAGCCGGAGGTTTTTACCGCGTGGTCCGTGAGCACATGCAGCGGCATGTCGATGCCTTCCTCTTCCAAGGCGTTGATCAGTTCAACAAAGCGGCTCAGCGCGCTCGCAGCACGCCCAGTGAGCACTTGGTCATTGAGCAGACCGACACTGGCATCCCACAAGGTGCAGCCACGATCGCGCGCGGCAAAGCGAATGGTCTCTAGGGTTTTATCACCCAAACCGCGCGGCGGCGTATTAATCACTCGCTCAAAGGCGGTGTCGTCATTGCGGTTATTAATCAAACGCAGATAACTCAGTGCATCTTTAATCTCTTGGCGCTCAAAAAAGCGCATCCCGCCATAAATTCGATAGGCCAAACTCGCTTGCAATAACGCCTCTTCCAGTACCCGTGACTGGGCGTTGTTGCGATACAAGATCGCGCAATCGGTCAGTGTGCCGCCTTGCTCCTGCCAACCTTTGATTTTGCTGACCACAAAGCGCGCTTCATCGAGCTCGTTATACGCTGAATACACTGAAATAGGTTCGCCAACCAAGCCCTCAGTCCACAACTGCTTGCCCATCCGCTCGCTGTTATTGGCGATCAGTGTGTTTGAGGCTTCCAAAATGGTCTTAGTGGAGCGGTAGTTTTGCTCCAGTCGAATGGTATTCACGCTCGGAAATTCGCGGGTAAATTTTTCGATGTTTTCCACTCGCGCGCCACGCCAGCCGTAAATCGATTGGTCATCGTCACCGACAATCATCACATTCGACTGAGCGCCCGCCATCATGCGTAGCCACGCGTACTGAATCGCGTTGGTGTCTTGGAATTCATCGACCAAAATGTGCTTAAAGCGCGCCTGATAATGCTCGCGAATGTGCTGATTACCACGCAGTAGCTCTAGGGCGCGCAGCAAAATCTCGGCGAAATCGACCAAGCCGGCGCGATCGCACGCTTCTTGGTAAGCGGTGTACAGCTTGAGATAAGTTTGAGTAACCGGATCAAAGGCGTTGATGTGCGCCGGGCGCAATCCTTCATCTTTTTGATTGTTGATCCACCACGCGACTTGCCGTGCTGGCCACTGTTTATCATCCAGATTGTGCGCTTTGATGAGGCGTTTGAGCAGACGCTGCTGATCGTCACTGTCGATGATCTGAAAATCTTCCAGCAGCTTAGCGTCGAGATAATGGGCGCGCAGAATGCGGTGGCAAATACCGTGGAAAGTCCCACACCACATACCAGAGGCGGTGCCATGCATCAGCTCTTCAATTCGGCCACGCATTTCGGCTGCGGCTTTGTTGGTAAAGGTCACCGCCATCACCGAAAACGGCGAGGCTTCTTCCACCGACATCAGCCACGCAATCCGGTGCACCAGCACACGGGTTTTACCACTGCCTGCACCGGCCAAAATCAGTAGATTTTCCAGTGGCGCTGCCACCGCTTCGCGTTGTTTATTGTTGAGACCGTCGAGCAATAGAGAGGGATCGATCATGACTTCGCCACTGGTTATTTATACATAATGGCGGCGATTATAACCCCAAGTGTTGCAGATACCCAAACGTCTTGAATGGGCGCAGCGGTGGCCGGAAAAATTTCAGCCCACACGAGGTGGGCTGAAAGTAGTATCGATTACGCGGCGATTCCGGCATGACGCAACAGAGCATCAATTTGTGGTTCACGGCCACGGAAGCGCTTAAACAGCTCCATCGGCTCTTCGCTGCCACCCATCTCAAGGATGTTGTTGAGGAAGCTTTGGCCAGTCTCACGGTTGAAAATGCCTTCTTCTTCAAAGCGTGAGAACGCATCCGCCGAAAGCACTTCTGCCCACAAGTAGCTGTAGTAACCGGCGCTGTAGCCACCCGCAAAAATATGGCTAAAGCTGTGCGAGAAGCGGTTCCACTCCAAGCCCGGCAGCACCGCTACTTTCTTTTTCACTTCCGCCAAAGTTTCCAGCACTTTTGGCCCCACTTCTGGGTCGTAAGTGGTGTGCAGCGTGAAGTCGAACAATCCGAACTCCAACTGACGCAGAATAAACATCGCCGATTGGAAGTTTTTCGCTGCCAGCATTTTATCCAGCATGGCTTTCGGCAGTGGCTCACCAGTTTGGTAATGACCAGAAATGAACGCCAGCGCCTCTTCTTGCCAACACCAGTTTTCCAAGAATTGGCTTGGCAGCTCGACTGCATCCCAAGGCACACCATTGATGCCCGATACCGCGCCCACCTCCACTTGCGTTAGCATATGGTGAATGCCGTGACCAAATTCGTGGAACAGAGTCGTCACTTCATCGTGGGTAAACAGGGCAGGCTTATCGCCGACTGGGCGGTTGAAGTTACACGTCAGGTAAGCCACTGGTGTTTGCAGTGCGCCACTGTCGGTAGTGCGACGTACACGACACTCATCCATCCACGCGCCACCGCGTTTGTGTTCACGCGCATACAGGTCGAGATAGAAACTGCCACGCAGCGTGCCTTGCGCATCAAAAATATCAAAAAAGCGCACCGATTCGTGCCATACATCTACCCCTTGGCGCTCTTTGACTTGCATGCCAAACAAACGGCTCAGCACTTCAAACAGGCCATTCACCACTTTTTGTTCTGGGAAGTAAGGGCGCAGCTCTTCATCGGAGATTTCAAACAGATGCTGCTTTTGCTTTTCGCTGTAGTAAGCAATATCCCACAGCTCAAGCTGCTTGACGCCAAACTCACTTTCGGCAAATTGGCGCAGCTCTTCCACTTCACGCTCACCTTGTGGTTTGGCTTTGCTGGCGAGATCATTTAAGAAACCAAGCACTTGGTCCGTGGTTTGCGCCATTTTGGTCGCCAGCGATTTTTCGCTGTAAGTGCTAAAGCCGAGCATACGCGCGATCTCATGGCGCAGTTTGAGCTGCTCAGCAATGATTTCGCTGTTATCCCATTTACCCGCATTCGGGCCGCGATCCGAAGCACGCGTGACATACGCTTCATACACTTCTTTGCGCAGTGCTTGGTTATCACAGTAAGTCATCACTGGTAGATAAGACGGAATATCCAAGGTCAGCAGATACCCCTCTAAACCTTTGGCTTCGGCTGCTGCTTGTGCCGCCGCCAGTGCCGATTCCGGCATGCCCGCGAGCAGGTTTACATCGGTGATCTGCTTGGTCCAACCCATGGTGGCATCCAGCACGTTGTTGGAGAACTTAGAGCCCAGCTCAGACATACGCTTACTGATTTCGCCATAGCGCTTTTGCTCTTGCAGTGGCAAGCCGATGCCTGACAATTCAAAATCACGCAGACTGTCGCTGATGGTTTTTTGCTGCGCGCGATCGAGCTTGGCAAACTCCGCGCTCTCTTTAATGGTTTTGTAGGCTTCAAACAGCCCTTTATGCTGGCCAACCCAAGTGCTGTACTCGGACAACAGCGGTAAGCAGCTTTCGTAGGCTTCACGCAGCTCATCACTGTTCACCACCGAATTCATATGGCTGACCGGTGACCAGATACGACTTAAGCGATCATCGACCTCTTCAATCGGCGCAATCACATTTTCCCAGCTCGGTTGTGGATTCTCGGCTAAAACCTTATCTATGGTGTGGCGACAATCCGCTATCGCCTGCTCAACCGCTGGCTTTACGTGCTCCGGTTTAATCGCAGAAAACGGCGGCAGATCCGTAAAGGTAAGAAGTGGGTTTGACATAAAAAGATTCCTTTTCAGCATAGAGACAGGCCGAATTTTGACCTGTGAGTTGTATAAGTAAATATAGGTAGCAGAACGATTTTTCAATAGCTGCCCCAAGGAAAAGCGTTGCAAAATACGACTCACTCGCGCCTTAAGCCGCCTAAAAAACCATGCCGTTACGCTGCGCGCTGCACGTAAAATCGGTATATAATCGAGCCAATATTTTTGTTTCTATTACTGAACGCAAGTCAATCAGCGGTCAGTACAGCGCCCCTCAAGCGGGTTTGAGAGTCTATTTTGTTAAGTTACCGACACAGTTTCCACGCAGGCAATCATGCGGATGTGCTCAAGCACATCGTACAGAGCCTGATCCTCAATTCTCTGCAACAAAAAGAGAAACCTTTTGTCTACCATGATACTCACTCTGGTGTGGGTCGTTACGATCTGACCCATGAGTGGTCGGAAAAAACCGGCGAATACAAGCAAGGCATTGCCCGCGTTTGGCAACAAGACAACATTCCGGCGGAGCTCGATAGCTATCTGGATGCGATTCGCCAGCTCAATCAAGGGGAAACACTACGTTACTACCCGGGTTCACCTCGAGTCGCCCGCGCCCATCTGCGTGAGCAGGATCGCATGGTACTGACCGAGCTGCATCCAAGCGATTACCCATTGCTGGAGCAAGAGTTTCACCTCGATCGCCAAGTCTCTATCTATAAAGAAGATGGCTTCGCACGCCTGAAAGCCAGTTTGCCGCCGCAAGAACGCCGCGGTTTAGTGCTGATTGACCCGCCTTATGAGCTGGCTAAAGAGTACCGCGATGTGGTGCGCGCTATCGCTCAGAGTTACAAACGCTGGGCAACGGGTATTTATGCGATTTGGTATCCAGTGGTCAATCGCTGCGATATCGATGACATGCTAGAAGGCTTGCAAGGCTTAGAGATCCGTAAAATCTTACAAATTGAACTCGGTGTCGCGCCAGATACCAATGAGCGCGGCATGACCGCCTCGGGCATGATAGTGATTAATCCGCCATGGACGCTGGAAAGCCAGATGCAGACCATTTTGCCTTTCCTCAAACAGGCGATTGCCCCCGCTACTGGACACTATAAAGTCGAGTGGGTGGTACCGGAATAAGCTGTTTTTTCATCAAGGCGGGTGGATTGTGACGCCCTCGCCCTGATATAAGGAATACAAGAAAAGAGCGAAGAGCATCTTCGCCAGACATAATTGGAGAAAGTAATGGCAACACATTTTGACTACCTGTGCATTGGTGGTGGCAGCGGTGGTATCGCTTCCGCTAACCGCGCGGCGATGTACGGCGCGAAAGTCGCTCTCATCGAAGCCAAAGATCTCGGCGGCACTTGTGTCAACGTTGGCTGCGTACCGAAAAAGGTGATGTGGCACGGCGCGCAAATCGCAGAAGCGATGCACCTTTATGCACAAGATTACGGCTTTGATGTCGATGTGAAAAACTTCAACTGGGCAAAGCTGGTGGAAAGCCGTCAAGCCTACATTGGCCGCATCCATCAATCTTACGATCGTGTTCTGGGCAACAACAAAGTTCACGTGATTAAGGGCTTCGCTAAGTTTGTTGATGCGAAAACCGTCGAAGTGAACGGCGAACTTTACACGGCTGACCATATTCTGATTGCCGTAGGTGGTCGCCCAAGCATTCCAAATATTCCAGGCGCAGAATACGGCATCGACTCGAACGGCTTTTTTGAGCTGAGCGAGCAGCCAAAACGCGTGGCGGTGATCGGTGCTGGTTACATCGCAGTAGAAATCGCGGGCGTGCTGAATGCGCTAGGTACAGAAACCCACCTGTTCTGCCGCAAAGAGTCTCCACTGCGTAGCTTCGACCCCATGATCATCGAAACCTTAGTGGAAGTGATGAACACCGAAGGGCCACAGTTGCACACCCATAGCGTGCCAAAACAAGTGGTCAAAGAAGCCGATGGTAGCCTGACGCTGCATCTGGAGAATGGTCAGACGTACAACGTGGATACTCTGATTTGGGCGATCGGCCGCCACCCAGCCACCGATGCCATCAACCTAGCGGCAACGGGCGTTGCAACCAATGAGCAAGGCTACATCAAGGTCGATGAGTTCCAAAACACTAACGTTGCAGGCATTTACTGTGTGGGTGACATCATGGAAGGCGGCATTGAGCTGACTCCGGTGGCCGTAAAAGCGGGTCGTCAACTCTCTGAGCGCCTGTTTAACAACAAACTGAACGCCAAGATGGATTACCAGTTGGTACCAACCGTGGTGTTTAGCCACCCACCGATCGGCACCATTGGCCTGACTGAACCACAAGCGATTGCACAATACGGCGCAGAGAATGTGAAAGTGTACAAATCCAGCTTCACCGCTATGTACACCGCAGTCACCTCTCACCGTCAGCCATGCAAAATGAAGCTGGTGTGCGCAGGCCCTGAAGAAACCGTGGTTGGTCTACACGGCATCGGTTTTGCGGTTGATGAGATGATCCAAGGTTTTGGTGTCGCGATGAAAATGGGCGCTACCAAAGCCGATTTCGACTCCGTGGTCGCAATTCACCCTACGGGCTCGGAAGAGTTCGTTACCATGTAGATCGGTATCTGGAAAATCCACCCTGTAGATTTGTAAACTCTGGAAAACATACTAGCCTCTATGTATATAAAATACATTGGAGGCTGGTATGGTTACTGTCGTAAATTCTAAAAATTTTGATGTTCCCCGAATCTATCCGCCTTCAAGTAAATCGACATCCATTCAATTAAGTGGATTTCCTACCTTTTACTCTAAAGACAACGAATACCTGCTCCCGGTGAACCTCTGGTTCAATTACTTGGTGAATATTCGAAAAGCAGTCGATATAACAGCAAGTGTTCGCGCCCTTAAGAGATATTGGCAGTTCTTAGAAACCAATAATTATTCCTGGGATAATTTTCCAGCAAACGATTATCTAAAACCCACCTATAGATTCAGAAATGATGACCTATTAAAAGCAGCAAGAAGCGGAGAGATCGCTTTTTCTACAGCATCTATGTACATTCTTCATGTCATCAAATTCTATGAATGGGCAGCTCATGAAAGGTTTATTACCTTCACAGAAGAGAATAAACCATTTAATTATCAAATAGTTCATATCGCCAATTCAGGAATAATGAATCATAACAACCCGAGATTCGCAGTGCGATCAACTGATCTGAGGATCAGGAAGCCAGCAAGAAATGAACAACAAAAACTCAATCCTTTATCTCAACAAGAGCTATTCTGTTTTGCCGACTGTCTCAGAGAGTGTTCTGAAGAGTTTATCATTCATCAGCTACTACAAATACAGTCTGGATTACGCGTTGAAGAAGCTTGTACATTTCCATTTGAGGTTGTTGAAATGCCTCAACAACATATTCGCCGATACGAAGTTGAAATCGGAGCTAATAACGGCGTACACACTAAATTCAACAAAACACGCAAAGTAGAAATACCTAACCAACTAATGCGCAAGATGTATGGCTATTTGGTTAGTGAGCGGCGACTAAAACGGGCGAGGAAAACTGATAATACACATAAAACACTTCTCCTTAACAATTTAGGTAACCCTTTTTGTAGTAACAACGTCCAACAACATTTTCGTCGCCTAAAGCACCAAATCCAACAGAAACACAATATCGTCTTTAGCCACCGCACTCATGATTTAAGAGCAACCTATGGTACCTATCGCCTCGATTCACTAATGAACCATCTCCCAGTTGGTGATGCTTTAGCTTTGATTATGGGGTGGATGGGACACAAAGACGATAAAACCACATGGAAATATCTTCGATATTTGAGAAAAGAAAAGGCAAACCAAAATGCGATTGTGATGCTTGACCAAATATTGGAGGAAGCAATGTTATGACTTACTCTCCTCCAACGTTAACAATCAAACTTCGCACCGGAATCAAACAAACGTTCACTTATGACTTCACTCGTTTTTTCTACAAAGGCGTTGCTTTTAAAAGAGATTTACAACAAGCCGAACCTGCAAATCGAGATGCTGATGTTTTGAGATGGTACCGAGCATTTACTGAGACGAACGAATACTCTGATCTGACAAAACAAAGCTACCTAAGAGATTTTGCAAAGTACGTTCGCTTTTGTGATTCAAAAAGACTTAATCCGGAAAGCTCAGCCGCTGTTGAGTCATGGGAGAGGCACTTAATAGAGCAAGTTCGTATATCTTCAATGAACGTCAATTCTGCACGGAAAATGATTTCTTGTTCAAAAAAATGTTTGGAAATGCTTGGTAACCCAAGCTCAGAATGGTTCTCTCCTTATGGATTGTTTCGCTCTGAACCTAATCCCACTCAAGGTTATTCAGATCGAGAGCTGTCTTCCTTAATCAAAGTTATTAACTCATTTTTCAGACAGATCTCTAAACAAATCATGGAGAACCCGAGCATACATTTGAATGCCTCAACCAATAAAAGAACTGCGGCCTTTACCTACAACAACCATACACATGAAATCGCCTCACCAATAACAAAATGCTTTAGTGCCGCCTACTTCATGTTGTCATATTACACTTGGGGCAATACAACCGTTCTCCTCAACATGACAAAGCCGAAAGAAAAAATATTTGAAGGTGGTAAGTGGTTTGAGCAAAGTGTTTTAAAGCCTAGAGCAAATAAGTATGTATCTATATCGATTGGGGATAACGGTACATTTCATGTTCCCAAAATAGCACTTAGATTTTTTGAGCAGCTATTGCAGCTTAGTAGCCTTATTTCTTCGGATCCTCATTTGCTCTGGCAAACCAAAAAAGATCATATTGCGCCTTTGGAACAAGGACATATACAAACCTTCTCTAAATGGCTGTATGAGACGTTTTATCTAAAATCTGATGATGGTGAGCCATTGAGGCCAATGGCTTCAAAATTTCGTGCCAGTGGAAGTTCCCGCTATTTAGCAAAAACGGGAAATGCAACTGAAACAGCATTGCTCTTAGGCAACACCCCATACACGTTATCAAAGCACTATTCTTCCGGAAATCAGGTTGAGAACCAAAAACAGTTGCTTGCAGCAACTTACACAATTGAAGGCGCTGCTCGATGTTCAGATATTAATGCTGCAAAAGAATTTGCAAAAAAAGAGTTGGGATTAGAAGTTCTTCCGTACGAGGAGTTCCTTGCAAAATATGCAGATAAGCACGGCGAAAAAACGATTATAGGAACGGGCTGTAAAGATGTCTATTCCAGTCATGCTGACAAATATCGAAGGAGGAATCACTTCAGTCCGAAAGACTTTAACGTTGACCATCTGGCTTGTTCTGACATTCATAATTGCTTCAATTGTGAAAATCAGGTCATCATTGAAAGTGTTGAGGATATCTGGTGTTTACTGAGTTATCGAGAATCCATCATCGATTCAAAAGTTCATCATCTCAGTGAGCAACATTTTAATAAAAACTATTCTGATCTTTTAAATTCGATCAATCGCATTGTCTTCACCATCCACCCCAAAGTTAAAAGGTTAGCCGAAAAAAAACTACAGAATGAAGGTAGACATCCTTTATGGCCGGAAGGCATCAATATCGATTTTTAAGGACAAGCTATGACGCCATTATTTGAACTACCTAAAAATATACTTAAAGAAAACATTTCCGAATATAAAAAAGTAATTAATCTTTATCTTAATAAAGATTTTGAAAAACTAGATAAAATTGTTGTAACAAAACAATATGATGGCAGCCCTAAAAGCTATTTTGGAGATGAAGAATGGAACTTTTCTGCGTACTTGGATTCTAGAGTTGTCCATAAAAAACATACTATTTTTTCATCATTCTCTGATGAGAATTTAGCTAGAGAAATGAAGATTATATGTTTCTCATGGCTTTATATATCAGGACATCATAGGAAAGGAGCGGTAATTAAACCATCAACACTTCTAGCGCGATTTTCAAAATTAGCCCAAATCTATAAGTTCATAGAATCCAAAGGATTTCGCTCCATAAAAGATCTATCATCAAATATTGTATTTGCAGAATTCTCTGACTATATTCGATCACAAAATTATCAACATTCTCAAGTAGCTGCTCTATACAACACTTTGTCAAATATAGAGAGAGTTAGTCGCTATCTACCTATAAATTTCAAAATACAAAAAGATCAAACATCTACAAAATTTGCTTATGAAATGACAGGAAAACGTAAAGAAGAAGGCACTAACCAATTTTATGCAATTCCTACTAAAATTATGGAAAAAATATATAGCTATTGTTTTCAGCAAATAGAAGATTTTTTTCCATATAAAGAAGCCATTCATGAACTGCTACATGACTTAAGACAAAACTATGAAGAAGGAAAACGTAGGGTAGATGAAAAAATCTCAAGCGGCAAATGGACATGGATAAATCAAGACTCCACTGACTACAGAGTAGAAGTGAATAACCATATGCCAGCATCATATCACTCAATAATAAAATCCCATTTATCTGAAACTCCTTTATATCTGAAATTACCGCATAATGAACGAAAGCTACAAAGTGCTATTATCGAATTACAAACAATATGTTTCATTGTATGTGGAGCCCTTACCGGAATGCGGCGTTCAGAATTATATTGTTTAGATTCGAATAGTTTTAGAGACAAAGAATTATATGGAAGAAAGTATTACGTTCTTAGATCTGAACATCATAAATTTTCACAAGGTAGAGGAAAGCCAGCAGAATGGATAACAACCAAACTAGCAGAGAAGGCAATTGATTTAGCAGAAGCAATATCAAGGTTTATGCGAATTCAATTAATAGAAGATGATGACCCAATGAGTGAATATAATTCTTCATGTTTATGGTTAGTCCAAGGTCGAAAATCTCAATTACCAATTATTTCTCAAGATAATAATATGAGAAGACACTTCAGAAAAATATGTAAAAAAGCAAATGCTATTATAACAGAAAATGACCTAAATGAATTTAAAATTATCAACCCAAATAGGGAACCCAAAAAGGCTGCTGAAAATTTAAAAGTTGGCAATATCTGGCCATTAACTACCCATCAACTACGCAGAACTTTTGCTGTATTTTCAAAACGTCATAACCTTTGTCACGATATTGCGATAAAAGAACAGTTCAAACACCTAGATCTACCCACAACAGAATGGTACGGAGAAGGTGGGCTTGCCAGCAAAATAAAAGCACTACAGATCGATACAGAGCTTCAAGCATTCCTCAATGACGTAATCCAAGAGTCTACGACACAAAAAATTCATGAATGGTATAAAGGCTGGGATTCAGGTCAACTTATGGGTCATATGGCAGGCTCTATAAATAAAAATCGAATATCCCTACATAAAAAATACAAATCTTGGGATGCAATAGATGAACATGTTAAAGCTGGTCGATTAACTCTTGTTGGTACATTACACTCTTACTGTATGGCTGGTTACGAATGCCAGATGCATAAAGTGAGTTCTCCAGCCAACTGTATGAGTTGTGAAAACCAGCTTATCGATAAAGAAAAAGCTGAAAACTGGAACAAACGCTATCAATGGGTATGCAAACAAGTTACTGACATGGAAGCTATAGGTTCACTAACATATTCCATGTATTCACATTTTATTACTCAAATAAGAGCCGCAGAAAAAGTTCTTCATAAGTTCCAGATCCCATTCACTAGATTTGAAATAGGTAACAATAAATATGAGCAAATCCCAAATTACGAAGGTTGAACTAGAGCAAGCACTAGGAAGAATTTTATCGGGAAAAACTCACCGCGTAGATCCTGCAAGGAAGATATCCGTTAAGGCTGTCGAAGAAGAAGCTGGACTCGGTGATGGCTCTGCCTATTACTACAAAGATATAGTACAAAAAATCAAAGAGTCCGCTATCCGGAACTCACCGAAAATTAGGAATCAAAATGCATATGAAGATAAGATTTCTAGCTTAAGAGATAGATTAAATAAGGAAATAAAATTGAAGGAAAAGTACCGAGAGCAAGTAGAAGATTTAAAAGAACAACTATCTAGTATGGCGAGCCAACATAACCAGCTCACCTTAATGATTCAGCAATATCAGTACAAAATTTCAGAATTTGAATCCGATATTGAACAACTTCCGAAGTACAGTGAATGAATTAGTATACCTAAGA
>NZ_WPDC01000012.1:0-66418 GCF_035615595.1 Vibrio sp. R-1
CTGCGGTGGCTATTTTTATTTGTATGATGCGTTAGATTTAACGGTTCGTGCTTTCAAAAATCTTATCCGCCGAAGCTTCGACAAATCCGGGATAGAGCTGACCATTAGCCATAGGATAGCGTTTGGCAAACTCGTAAAAGCCACCGGGGATCATCTCCGCGCCTTCGTTAAAACGCACTAACACTTTATCAGCCATGGTCGAAGACTGTTCGAGCAAGACTTCTGGTGAGCCTTTTACTTCCCCACCCGATTCATTGATGCTAAAGCCATGTTGGCGCAGATGGTCATTGACCTGTTTCACTTCATGCAGCGCATTGAGCTGATTCACGCTGACTGTAAAGTGGTTTGCACCATAACCATGCGCCGCAAGCCAAGCAGCATACTCACTCTCTTTCGCCAAAGTAAGATAGTCGGCATGGCTTAAGCTCCATAAGCGACCGCCATACAAAAAAGCCTCACTGGCTAATGCTTGTGGCTGAACTTGTGCCACCAGCTTTTCAACAATCGCTTGCAGCTCAGGTGAACACTCTTCCACTTTCAGCTCACTGATAAAAACCTTAGGCTGCAAAGGATCGGGATGTTCAAAATGCTTAGCAAAGAGTTTTTTACTTTTGAACTCATACTCACCACACGCTTGGTAGCCGAGTGCCAGAAACGGTTTAGCCAGCGTCTCTAAGCCCAGCGGCGCCAAATTAAATGTGCGCAGCGCAATATGATCATTAATCAGCGGCTCATCTTCTTGTAGGAGTTGATGCACTCTGTCTGCCGATGGGCAGAGGCGCTCAATATAATCATTCCAGAGCGATTGGAATAAAGCTGTTGGCGTCATAACGCCTCCTTATTGATCCTATGAAACGCAAACGGACTAGGGTTAGACGCCGTGTAATTTATCCAGCGCTAACACGATAAAGCTTTCAACCTGTGACGAAAAAAGTGCCTACTTGGCTGCGCAGGCACAAAATAAATTATGATTAGAGTTCAACTCCCGGGCTCAAGGTAGCAGGAAGCAGCGTTGTCTCCCCTTCCATTGAGGCCATTGGATAAGCGCAATAGTCGGCTGCATAGAAGGCACTGGGGCGTAAGTTGCCCGATGCTCCTGGACCACCAAATGGCGCATCACCACTGGCTCCGGTTAATTGGCGGTTACGATTGACGATGCCCGCACGAATATGTTCGACAAAGTAATCCCACTCGCCATCATCCGTCGAGACAAGCCCAGCGGATAAACCAAAGCGGGTATCATTGGCAAGCTCTACCGCTTGCGCCAAAGTCTGGTAACGCACTACTTGCAGCAAAGGCCCGAAATACTCATCATCCGGTAAGCGCTCAATCGCCGTCACATCAATGATGGCCGGAGTGATAAACGCCGCATGCAAGGCGCGAGCTTCAAGTAGACTTTTTCCGCCTAGCGCTTGTAGATCTGCTTGCGCCTTGAGGATCACTTGTGCTGCTGCTTCAGAAACTAACGGTCCCATAAAGGGTGCGGGCTCAGCAAAGGGCTGATCAATACGCAGCTTGGCCGTTACGGAAACCAGTTTATCGAGCAGTACATCGCCTTTCGTCCCGAGTGGCACATACAAGCGACGCGCACAGGTGCAGCGTTGACCACTACTGATAAACGCCGATTGAATAATGGTGTAAACCGTGGCATCCAGATCGCCATAGTGCTCTGAGATCACCATAGGGTTATTGCCACCCATTTCCAACGCCAGCATTTTGTCCGGCTGACCTGCAAATTGGCGATGCAGCAGATGCCCAGTATTGGCACTCCCCGTAAACAGCAAACCATCAATCCCGCGGGATTGCGCGAGAGCTATCCCCGTCTCTTTTGAGCCTTGAACCAGATTGATGACACCAGCAGGCAAGCCAGCCTGTTGCCATAACTGCATCAAGACTTCGCCAGTCCACGGGGTTTGTTCAGAAGGCTTAAACACCACGGTATTACCCGCCAGCAGCGCAGGCACTATATGCCCATTCGGTAAATGGCCGGGGAAGTTATACGGCCCAAACACCGCCATCACACCCAACGGTCGATGGCGCAATACCAGTTGATTGCCTGCCGCTTCACGCACGGTTTCACCGGTACGCTCATGATAAGCACGAATCGAAATCGCGATTTTTCCGGCAATTGAAGCCGCTTCCGTGCGCGTTTCCCACAAAGGCTTGCCCGTCTCTTTAGCAATCACTTGCGCAATCTGTTCGCTGTTGGCTTTCACCAATTCCGCAAAGGCCAACACCTTCTGTTCACGCTCAGCAAATGGGCGTTTTTTCCAGTCGAGAAAAGCGCGGCGAGCGGCCTTCACCGCCGCGTCGACTTGCTCGCCACTAGCGCTGTAGCCTTGCCATAAAAGCTCATGGCTATAAGGCGTATGTGATTGTAGATTTTCACCGGTCCCCGCAACCCATTCACCGGCTATCCAATGTGTCATGGCTATCCCCTACTGCGCCAAAATCCGTAAATAATCCCCCGTGCTCACTTCTAACGCCGCGGCCACTTTGGGGGAGATGATCACCGCGTTATCTTCTTGGCTGTATGCGGCTTTGGCCGCCGTAGCCCGGAAGTTCTCAAACGAGGTGTTACACATAATGAAATTCTGCGAGCTCGAATGTTCTGCCACTTCAACAATAGCGCGTACTGAGTGGCGCACCGATTCGATGTTGTTCAGCTCACATTCCACGGTTGGGCCCGCATCAAAAATGTCGACGTAATTGCGACAGGTGAAGCCCTCTTTCTCAAGCAATACCAAGGCGGGTCGCGTGTTTTCATGCACCTGACCAATCACCGCTTGCGCTTCTTTGCTCAGCAAATTGACGTAAATTGGCAGCTTGGGCATCAAGTCAGCGATAAAGCCTTTTTTGCCAATTCCAGTCAGATAATCGGCCAAAGTGAAATCAATCGAGAAAAAGTGCTCTTGTAGCCACTTCCAAAATGGTGAATTGCCATCGGCATCGGAGACGCCGCGCATCTCAGCAAAAATGGTTTTGGAAAAACGGTGTGAGTGTTCCGCCATCATCAGAAAACGGCATTTCGACATCAAACGACCATTCAAGCCTTGGCGATACTGTGGGCGTAAAAACAGGGTGCAGATTTCACTGCATCCGGTGTAGTTGTTACCAAACGTCAGCAACTTCACTACATTGTTGACGCCCAATTTAGGCGACGAGTGAACTATGGTGCTGATGTGGTAAGAATAAAACGGCACATCCCAGCCAATCGAGGCTTCAATACCCGTGGTTCCGGCCACTTGCCCAGTTTCAGTATCCACACCCACCATCAAATAGCCTTCATCGCCGGGCGTGGTGACGTTCGGTTTGCTGAAGCTGTATTCTGAGTGGGTAATACGATTAGTCAGTAGCTCTTGATCTACTGGTAATGATGTGAAGCCATGGCCGGACTCGACAGCGCAGGTATGTAGCGCCTCATAGTCGGCCATGCTAATCGGACGAACAATCAGCATCTTTACTCCCTCCCGATGCGTATTCTCTACATTAGGGCGAACCGATGTCTCCGTTCACCCTAATGCAGTCAGTGATAGCGACGAACCTCCGTGGTTCATCATTTAGAGCTTGGGCAACAAGCTCGTGGCTATCACATCAGTGTGGCGATCGCTTTGTCTAAGCGAGCCATACCTTCTTCGATTTCTTGTTGGCTGATGATGAGAGATGGCGTAAAGCGAACCACGCTCGCCCCGGCCACCAACACCATCAAGCCTTGCTTACCCGCAGCGACCAGAATGTCACGCGCGCGGCCTTGCCATTCATCGTTGAGTGCCGCACCAAGTAGCAAACCTTTACCGCGGATCTCTTTAAATAAGTGATATTTCTGATTGATTTTCTCTAGCTCAGCGCGCATCCACTGCTCACGCTGTTTCACACCAGCCAGTATTTCTGGTTGCGCGACGAAATCCACCACGGCTTCCGCTACGGCACACGCTAATGGGTTGCCGCCATAAGTCGAACCGTGTACGCCCACTTTCATGTGCTCAGCAATTTTCGCCGTGGTCAGCATGGCACCGATTGGGAAACCGCCACCGAGAGATTTTGCGGTCGCCAGAATATCTGGTGTCACACCAATCCCTTGGTACGCATAGAAATCACCGGTACGACCATTCCCCGTCTGCACTTCATCGAAAATCAGTAGTGCATTATGTTTGTCACACAACTCGCGCACCGCTTGCACAAATTCGGCACTGGGTGAAATGATCCCGCCCTCACCTTGCAGCGGCTCCATCATCACAGCACAAGTGCGATCGGAGATCTGCGCTTGCAGTGCAGCCAAATCGTTATAAGGCAAATGAACAATGTCACCCGGTTTAGGGCCAAAACCATCCGAATAGGTCGCTTGACCACCGACCGATACGGTAAAGAAAGTACGACCGTGGAAACCTTGGTTAAAGGCAATAATCTCGGATTTCTCAGGACCATACACATCGGCCGCATAACGACGCGCCAGTTTGAGTGCTGCTTCGTTAGCTTCCGCGCCGGAGTTGGCAAAGAAGACCTTTTCGGCAAAACTCACTTGAGTCAGTTTTTTCGCCAAGCGCAACGCTGGCTCATTGGTCATTACGTTACTTAAATGCCACAGCTTATTGGCTTGGGTGGTCAAGGCTTGCACCATCACTGGGTGGCAATGCCCTAGACAACTCACCGCAATCCCGCCAGCGAAGTCAATGTACTCATGACCCTGCTGATCCCAAATCCGTGAACCAAAACCTTTTACTGGGATAAACTCCATCGGGTTGTAACAAGGCACCATCACCTCATCAAAAGAACTCCGATCTACACTCATTTCCACCGTCATTACCCATTCCCTCTCGATACCGCATGCTCAGAGATAAGCGATTCTTCCACAAAATGGCTCTGTGTTAGATTATGTATTTCCTTAAAGCATTTGCAGCATTGTATTTACATTTATTTAACCATTTCAATGGTGAAAGATCTCGTATGCACAGGCAAGTGAGATAAACCCCACACCACGAACGACTATTTATGCAATAAAAAAGATTATTTATGAAGTGATTTTTATGAGGCGATAGGAAATGAAGCAAAGAGGCAGCAAAATCAAGGCATGGCGCGGGTAGCACAATCCTCTATGAATAAGCTTGAAAAATGACAGCTTGCGGATAAATCTTTGATAGAAAGCGAAAAAAGTGATCGCAGTCAGTACGATCGGCACTGGTTGCGCATCGTTCTTGGGATTAGGTGCGGTTTAAAAAATTCGCCAACAATTGGTGGCCTTGTTCTGTCTTTATCGACTCAGGGTGAAACTGTACCGCTTCAAGGGCTAGGGTTTTATGTTGAAAACCCATGATTTCGTCAATGCTGCCATCACTAAGCTCAGTCCATGCCGTCAGCTCAAAGCACTCGGGCAGAGTGTCATTTTTCACAACCAAGGAATGGTAACGCGTCACCGTTAGCGGGTTATTCAATCCGCTAAATAAGCCTTGTCCCGTATGACGAATGGGTGAGGTTTTGCCATGCATGACCTGACGAGCGCGTACCACTTGCCCACCAAACGCTTGCGCAATGGCTTGATGCCCTAAACAAACGCCAAGGATGGGCAGTTGGCCAGCAAACGCTTCAATCGCCGCGAGCGAGATCCCCGCTTCATTAGGCGTGCATGGTCCCGGAGAAATCACCAAATGTGTTGGTGCCAGCGCGCGGATCCCATCCAGATCGATCTCATCATTACGTACCACTTTGACCTGCGCCCCTAACTCACAAAAGTATTGGTACAGGTTGTAAGTAAACGAATCGTAGTTATCGATCATCAGTAGCATGCATACGACCTTGGGATGGAAATAAAGTGCGCGTTATTGTGCAGGACTCCACTCTAAAGGCAAGCATTAAGCAAAGTTAACCGACTTGAGCAGACGTTTGCGCGCATTTTTTGCGCAATTTTCCTTTCTCTCCCCTATTCAATTTCCTAAGCTCAGTTATAATTCGCCGACTTTTATACCCGTCCCCTAGCCACGCTCTGCACAGAAGCGATAAGGACGGTGATTCGATAATTATCAGGTAGCACACAGAGCAATGACAGTTCAGACTTTTACGCCAAATCAAACCACGACACTGGAAACGGCGAAAAAAACCATCGCCGAGCAAAGCCAACATAGCCAAACCACAGGCAATAAAATTGGCTTTGTTTCCTTAGGTTGCCCAAAAAACTTAGTGGATTCAGAACGCATTCTGACCCAACTACGCACTGAGGGGTATGAGATCGTCAACAGCTACCACGACTCCGATGTGGTGATCGTTAACACCTGTGGTTTTATCGACAGTGCGGTGCAAGAGTCTCTGGATACCATTGGCGAAGCGCTGAAAGAGAACGGCAAAGTGATTGTGACGGGCTGCCTCGGCGCGCGTGAAGATGAAATTCGCCAAGTACACCCCAATGTACTCGGTATTACAGGCCCACACGCTTACCAAAACGTATTGGAGCACGTACACCAATACGCGCCAAAGCCAGCCCACAACCCTTTTACCAGCTTAGTGCCGGATCACGGGGTGAAACTGACGCCCAAGCATTACGCTTACCTGAAAATTTCTGAAGGTTGTAACCACCGCTGTACTTTCTGCATCATCCCATCAATGCGTGGTGATTTGGTGAGCCGCCCAGTGGGTGAGATTATTGGTGAAGCGGAACGCCTGAAAAATGCGGGCGTAAAAGAGCTGCTCGTAATCAGCCAAGACACCAGTGCTTACGGTGTGGATACCAAACACAGCCTAGGTTTTGCCAACGGCTCACCGGTGCGCCACAACATCAAAGCGCTCAGTGAAGAGCTTGGCAAAATGGGCATTTGGGTTCGTCTGCACTACGTTTACCCTTACCCACATGTGGATGAAATCATCCCATTAATGGCAGAAGGAAAAGTGCTGCCTTACTTGGATATTCCATTCCAACACGCCAGCCCACGTATTCTGAAAATGATGAAGCGTCCGGGACAAGCGGAGCGCACTTTAGAGCGCATCAAAAAATGGCGTGAAATCTGCCCAGAACTGGTGATCCGCTCCACCTTTATCGTGGGCTTTCCGGGCGAAACTGAAGAGGATTTCCAAATCCTGCTCGATTGGCTGAAAGAAGCACAACTCGATCGCGTGGGCTGCTTTAAGTACTCGCCTGTTGAAGGCGCTGCAGCGAACGAGATTGAAGATCAAATCCCAGAAGACGTGAAACAAGATCGTTTCGAGCGCTTTATGCTCGTGCAGCAAGAGATCAGTGCTGCCAAACTGCAAAAACGCATCGGCAGCACCATGCAAGTGCTGATTGATGAAGTCGATGAAGAAGGCGCGATTGGCCGTACTTACGCCGATGCACCGGAAATTGATGGCTTGGTTTACCTCAACGGTGAAACCAACCTGAAACCGGGTGAGCTGGTTAACGTTGTGATTGAACACGCCGATGAATACGACCTGTGGGGCAGCGTACTGCACGACGCGCAGTAAGTTCACACCACCAACGTAAGAAACTAAAAAGGCTAGCACACGCTAGCCTTTGGTTTATCTACTGCGTAAACATAGTTAAATCAAATGTGGGCATTGTTTGATTAAGTTCATCTAAACTAGGTCCCTCACCTCTAATAAGCCACTGCGGAAGAAATGGCGAGTTAATATTAACCATCTCACCGCTTTCTAAATAAATCACTCGTAAAATAGCTAAAATCTGCAAATGTAAAAGAGCGAAAGGATCGAAAAGATCTACCGAATCACGTCCCCTTTCTGCACCCGGTTGTGGAGCAATTTCACTAAAATATTCATAGTTTGCCTGCATCGCAGCTTGCGTAATCTCTTCTAATGACTCCTCTTGCACTTGCCAATGGTAGCTAATTAACTGAAAAAGCGGGATATTCATAAACCAAGCATAGGTTTCAACAAAATCGCCATCAATTTCGGTAATAACCCCTGGCTGCACTAATGCATTACAACGATTAAATATCTCGCTTTTGCGGGTAATATCGGTTTCACGGGAAAAAAAGCATTTAAATAACTCGCTAAAATCAATGTCTGTTTTTACCGTATTCACACTCCCCACATTAAGGAAATTTTCCACTGGATAAGCCAAAAGATCGCTGCGAGCCGCGCTATCGCCGACCAACTCAGCAAGACATAGCGCCTCCATCCACTTGTTAAAACTGGTAAAGTGCGTTTTAGCTGGCGCTATCGCACACCGTTTTTCCCCAAGAAATTCAAAGGTTACTGACTGATTTGGTTGACGCTCCATATTAAAGTGTGCCCGCCATGCGTTAACTGCTTCTTTTAGTAGCCATTTCACGTGCCATTGAGGGCAACCGAGTAATTCACACTGCACCGCGTAGTTAGCTAAACTCCAGGCAAAAGAACTCATAATTACAGGATAACGCTCTGGCGGTACTACATTATTAAAGCTATCAAGTTCGGTGTGTATTTCGTCTAGCAATGTCACAGGGCGACCTTCAAGTGCGCCATTTTCCGCCAAAATAGCTTGATAGTAGTGCTGAGAAAAATCGTTCATAGCTGTATCCCTATTTCATATTGTACGTTTTGATCAATGTTTTGGCTTGGCATAAGGAAAAATCAGCTGATGTTAAAATATAAAACCAAGTAAAACTACTTGGCTTTATATCCTTCCAACTTAAAGCTGCAGCGGTGTTGGTCAAGCTCGTTCTCCATAATCACATAGTTTGCTTATACTCATGGGAATTCAATCACTTGCCGCCTAACTGCAACTCCAAAGTTGTTTAGGTATCAATTCTTCTTATTGGTTGAATCGTGGCTAGCGACGGCGGCGCCAAACACCAAGCCCCAATAGGCCAAGCAGTGCGCCTAAACCTAATGACCCACCGTAGATGTTAAGCTCCAATACCGCAGGGTCATGATCTGAGGCGCGGAATTGATCCTTGTATTTCGGCAGGTTGCCTTTGAACTCATCGTTGTAGTCAAACAAGGTCGATTCTGCACCGTTAATGTGCCAATCGGTCGCATCCACGACTTTGTGTTTGAGGCTTGGACTGACTAACAGATGATCCAACGCGCCGACTTCATCGTTAAATGAGTAGCTCCAACTATCTGGATGTTTCATTGCAACTGCGTTGAGATAACCGTAGCTGTGTTTGATCTCTGCGCCTGAATCTCCAAACTGCTCCACACCGGCAATGTAAGTATTGCGTGCGGCGCGAATGGTTTTGCCGTATTTCTCTGGTGTGTAGTCCGTCAGCACCAGCATAGGATCTTCCATGCCGTACGAGTTCATATCACCGAGAATCACTTTATGCCCATCGATTTTCGCCAGCGCATCACCCAACGCTACCGCGGCGGCAACGCGGAAGTTTTCACATGCGCCTTGGTAATCGAGATCTTTGCCAGCTTGTCCGCCTTGCTCAACGGGCGCGGCATCTTCCCAACACGCTGATCCTTTCGATTTGAAGTGATTCACCGCGACAGTGATTTTTTCGTTGCCACCTTTGACTTTAAAGGTTGGGGCAAGCGTATCACGCTGATAGTTTTTACCATCTTCAATCACTTTACCGTTGGCATCTATCACCTCTGGTGCTTGCTGACTTGGCATTGGGATGACACGATTTTGCGCCAGCTTCACCACTTTATCGCGATAGATAACACCTGTGGTGATCACATCAGTACCCAGTGAATCGGCAGCATCGGTTTTGCCATCACCATTCGAGTCAATCGCCACAAAGCGGTAGTGTTTTTTCTTATCCGCGATTTGGCTATTGATCTGATTCACCAATTGCGCAATCGCCGAACCTTCACCAAAGCCGTTGTTCTCAATTTCCATCAAACCCACGATATCGGCATCCAAACGAACAATCGCATTCACAATCTTGGCTTGCTGCACTTCAAATTCAGCCAGATTGTTGGCGCCACGGTTATCCCCATGTTGGTTAGCATCACCACCAAACGGCGAGTTGAAGTAGTTAAGTACGTTGAAAGTGGCAATGCGCAGATCGCCTTCATCCAGATCTGGCTTGGCTTGACGCGGCGCATTATGCACCAGATTTTCTGCCGAGATGGTGTTGGTCACAATCAGGCGATATTCGTTATAGCTGTAGCTCACAACCCCTTCGAGGCCTGAAACCGTATCATCAATTCGGATATAGTCTTCGGTTGAACCATCTTGATCGACATCGGTGCGGCCAAATGTCGGGTAATATGGAATTTGCCCATCTGGTGCTTTGGCATCCGATTCCACAAACAAGCGGCGCTGCACGTTATCCAGCTTCTGTTGCGAAGCTTGCTCTGAGCCGGCAGGATGCTGCTGGTTTGGATGCATATTGATGCGACCTTGCGCCAGTACCATGTTGTTACGGCGCGAAGCATAGTCATAACCAAAGGTGCGAGTCACACGCATATCCAGCTCAGGTGTCGTTTTTACCAACATACCTTCGTAACGCTCTAGCGTCTGCGCAAAGTTTTCATCCGAAGGCAAGATCTCGATGGCTTGCGCTTGTGGCGCAGCTTGCTGGCTTTGTTTCACCCATTGATTGTTTTCTACTTTTAGCTGCGTCAGGTTGTAATACTCTTGAACTTTGCCCTTCACGCACACCACATCGCCCGGTGCTAAGTCCGAACTGCTTTGGTTGGTAAACACGAACAAACCTTCCGAGGTGTTCGGGTTGTAATCATCTTCCAGCGCTTGCAGATAGAAGCCTTTAGTCAGTCCTGTTGTTACTGCACTCACCACACCTTTGACAAAGAAATCCTCATTGGTGATGTAGGGATAACCTTGGATATAGGGAGAAGTACTGCCTTCACCTTGAATTTGTTGGATAGTAGTAAAGCTTGGTTCAGCCCCATCTAGCGTACAATTGAATGCACTCGGCGGCGTGGCGACATCCAGTGCGCCAAGCCCATCAATATTGTCTTTGCCTTGGGTCGCCCAATCGGAAGCTTGGTAAGTAGCGCTTGGGGTGAGTTTTGTTCTGGCGAGCGTATTGTCTTTCGCAAAATCTGCGCCGCCCATACTGCCGACCACATCATGCACTGTGCCATCGCTATTGAGCAGCGCAATCGGATCATTGCCATTAAAGTTAACCACTGTGTTGTTGGTCATATCGGCGATTGCCAGTATCGCACTATTTGAGCTGCCGTGGGCAATCACCAGCACATCGCGCGCCGCAATCACTTGTCCATCGAGCGGTAAAGTTTTATCCCAAGTGCCGCTGCCGTTGGTCGACATCGCCAGTTGATAGCCATTCAGGCTCACCGTTTGATCGGACGTGTTGGCAATTTCAATCGCTTTATTGAAGCTGCTGCCTTCAACGTATTGGGAAATCAGTAGGTCAGCGTAGCTTGGTGCCACTAAGCCAAAACTAATTGCTAAAGCTAACGTTGAACGCGTTAAATTCGGGGTTGTTCTCATTTCCATGATGTACCTTCTCCTCCCTATTTGCGATTAACAGACAAAACAGGGTGTATTGAACCAGTGTTGCGCTAAAAAAAACGACTTTACGCGATGAGTGTTACTGTTTTTCATGCAACACAAAAACATTCAGCACTGATATCGAGATATTCATCTCATCAATAGAGCAAATACTTGAATGCATAGCAAAGTTTCAACATGCGGGGTAAATAGCCAGCGCGGCGAATGAGCCGCTCTGGGAGGATAAGGAAGTCATAACTGCCATGGCGTCGATTTATTCGGTTTGCGTTATCGACAAGAAGCGATCAAAAACCGCTTGCGCATGTCCGCTGGATTGGGCTTGTAAAATGTACTCATTGAGGCCGTTTAAGAGTGGCATCGCGTTCGGTAGGCTACGCCGTACCTGCACATGGTACTCCTTGGTTTTGCCTAAAAAGTGATGCTGAATCGGTCTATCTAACTGATAGAGCCCTAACATGACCCCGCCATAAATTGGCTCAATTTCACTCACGAACCAATCACAACGCTCTTTTTGCAGCATATTTAAGGCTTGCTGAACAGAATTGAGTGTCAGTGATGGCTCTCGTGGTAATGCGAAATTTTGGTAGTTAAAACCATTGACCCCACACAGTACATCGCTGTCGGTAGCCAGATTCAAATCCTTACTGTTTTCCGGCAAGGTGAAATAGCCCAACTGGATCGTATAGAGCGGTACCGAGAAATAGCTGTATTCCGCCCTTTCGGCTCGATAGCTAGCATCCCAAGTTAGGTCACAGCGACCTGTCGCTTGCGCCAATTCTTGTTGAACCCGAGCCCATGGCATGAAATGCAGTTGGTATTCGATCTCTTGTTTTTTCAGTGCTTCGAGTACCAAGGTCGTGGCTGATCCCGTCAATGATTCTGTCTTTTCTTGTGCAGAGCTGCCTTGCCAATAGGTAAACGGTGGCCAGACATTAACGTCCCCAACGCAGACACGTAAGGGGTTGGCTAGCGCTCCATGCGCCATCCCGACTAGCATCAACAGCAACATGAATCTCATGGCTAACACTCTTTTAAATTTCGGTGTTTTAAGTGTAGCCGTGTGAAACGCAGATGGGAGAATTCCGCAGATACTTTCGCTCTGTGCAAACCTATCTCGCGTGCAAAAAATAAAGCTAGGAAAACCTAGCTTTATTCACTGTGACTTGATTGTGCTCGCTTTGGCTTAAGGACGCGCCACAAAACCAACCGCCGCATAGACTTTTTTCAGCGTTTGCAGCGCTTTTGCCGAGGCTTTTTCTGCGCCATCACGCATTACACTGTTCAGGTATTCGCGATCGTTACGGATGCGTTGGTATTCTGCTTGCACGGGTTCAAGCATCGCCACCACAGCCTCACCCACATCTTTCTTGAATGGGCCGTACATTTCAACGCCTGCGTACTGAGCTTCGATTTCGGCGAAGGTTTTACCTGTCGCTGCAGAATAGAGTCCCATCAGGTTCGCGATGCCTGCTTTGTTTTCAACATCGTAAGCGATACGCGGTGGGGTTTCCGCATCGGTCTGCGCCTTATTGATCTTCTTGATGATCGATTTTGGATCTTCCAACAAGGTGATCACGTTTTTGCGGTTATCGTCTGATTTGGACATTTTCTTAGTCGCATCTTGCAGACTCATTACCCGCGCATTCACAGTTGGGATGTAAGGCTCAGGAATGGTAAAAATCGGCTGTTCTGGGCTGTAGATATTGTTGAAACGGGTCGCGATATCACGTGCCAGTTCCAGATGTTGTTTCTGATCGCTGCCCACTGGCACTTGGTGCGCGCCATACAGCAGAATATCTGCCGCCATCAGTACCGGATAACCAAACAGACCAGCATTCACATCGTTGGCGTAACGCGCTGATTTATCTTTAAACTGAGTCATGCGGCTCAGCTCACCCATCTGGGTGTAGCAGTTCAAAACCCAACCGAGTTGAGCATGCTCAGGTACGTGTGACTGAACAAATAGCGTGCTCTTTTTCGGATCAACGCCAACGGCGAGACAAATAGCCAAAGCATCCAATGTCGCTTCATGCAGTGCTTTTGGATCTTGGCGAACCGTAATTGCATGCAAATCCACAACACAGTACTGGCAGTCATAATCATCTTGCATCTGTTGCCATTGACGTAGAGCACCCAAGTAGTTACCGATACTTAGTTCACCTGACGGTTGAACACCACTCAATACAATGGGTTTGCTCATGGGTTTGATTTCCTTGTGACTAAAATTGAAATTACACAAAACAAAGGGACAAAAACCGCGCACGGAATCGGCGCGGTTCAAGCAGTGTACTCATTAACGAGTATTTTACTAGTGCGAACGGCAACTTTTACGCCGAAACGAGCACCACTTCAAGCAGCGTGCCAATGTCATCGGAGACGAAGTCTGGCTCCACATTGGCAATCGGTTCGCCGTGGTTATAACCGTAGGTTAAACCGAAGGAATAACACCCAGCATTTTTTGCCGCCAGAATGTCGTTTTTCGAATCTCCGACCATCAACATTTGCTCAGCGCTTAACTGATGCTTCTCTAATAACCAATTCAGCGCCATCGGATCCGGCTTTTTATTCGGGAAGGTATCGCCGCCAATCACATCACTGAAAAAGTGCGCGATGCCGTGTTGCTCTAGAACATCTGGTACAAATTTAGAAGGCTTATTGGTCACGAGCGCCAGAATAAAGCCCGCTTGGTGCAGCTCTAAAAGCGTGGTTTTAACATTAGGGTACAGGTGGCTCAGCTTGTGCCCCGTTTGTTCATAAAACTCATCAAACAGGTGACGCGCTTGAGCACGTAGCTCTGGGCTTAATTCAGGATTGATCGTTAAGCTCTGGCTGAGTGCGCGCGCAATCAACACATCCGCACCATTACCGACATAATCACGCACCTGCGCTTCGCTCACCGCCGGATAGCCGACCGCACGCGCCGCTTGATCCGCCGCTACCGCTAAATCCGGCACGCTGTCGAGCAGCGTACCATCCAAATCAAAAGCAATTAATTTTATGGATTTCAAAACACGATCCTAAATCAGATTAAATTTTGGCTTTCGCCAGTTCAGCACGCATCTGCTCAATCACCGCTTGGTAATCAGGCTGACCAAAAATCGCCGAGCCTGCCACAAACATATCGGCACCCGCTTCCGCGATTTCCCGGATATTCTCCACTTTCACGCCACCATCAATTTCCAAACGAATTGGACGCCCGCTTTGCTTGATACGTTCACGCACCGCGCGCAGTTTATCTAAAGTATGTGGAATGAAAGATTGTCCGCCAAAGCCTGGGTTCACCGACATCAGCAAAATTAAATCGACTTTATCCATGATGTAATCGAGATGGTGCAGAGGTGTCGCAGGGTTCAGTACCACGCCCGCCTGACAGCCGCACTCTTTGATGAGCTGCAAAGTGCGGTCAACGTGCTCTGAGGCTTCAACGTGGAAAGTGATCATGGAGGCGCCTGCTTTGGCAAAGTCCGGAATGATGCGATCCACCGGTTTCACCATCAAATGCACATCAATCGGTGCCGTAATGCCGTAATCGCGCAGGGCTTTACAAATCGGTGCGCCAAACGTCAGGTTCGGTACGTAGTGATTGTCCATCACATCGAAATGCACCACATCCGCGCCAGCGGCGAGCACTTTGGCAACATCTTCGCCCAGACGGGCAAAATCAGCGGAGAGAATGGATGGTGCAATGAGAAAATCTTTCATACCGACCTCGTTAGGAATTGAATGCAAGCTGAACACAATGTGGCCGCCATTCTACCTAAGCTGGTGACGAGATCCTAGCGCGTGACTTGAGGCAGGGAGAGGAAATCCACCATTCAGCCCACAAGATCACGCTTGCGATGAAAGATGAGGCGTGAAGAGTGCTAAAAGCTCATCCACTTTATTGCGTCCGGCACCATTACGACTGATGGTACGGTTAGCTTTGACCACATTGAGCTGCGCTCCGCGATACAAACGGCGAGTATGGGTGGTATCGTGATTGGAAATCAGCACCGAAATTCCACGCTCTTTGGCGGTTTTCTCGGCGATATCGGCTAACGCCGCTTGATCGTCTAAGGTAAAACCATTGCCCGCGTAAGAGGTAAAATTGGCCGTAGTCGACAGCGGTGCGTAAGGCGGATCGCAATAAATCACGCTATCGCTTTGCGCGCGAGCGAAGGTTTCGCCATACGACGCGCAAATAAAGGTGGCACGCTGCGCTTTTTCAGCAAAAAACTCTAACTCTTGCTCAGGGAAATAAGGCTTTTTGTACGAGCCAAACGGCACATTAAAGCCCCCTTTTTTGTTATAGCGACATAGGCCGTTAAACCCAAAGCGGTTCATATACAAAAACGCCAACGAGCGAAACATCGCATCGTCACTCTGGTTAAACTGCTTACGAATATCGAGGTAGACTTCTTTGCGGTTATTTTCGGGCACAAACCAACGCTTAGCTTCGTGAATGTAAGCTTGAGGTTCGGTTTTGAGCAGATTGTAGAAATTGATCAGATCTGGATTGATGTCCGCCAGCAGATAGCGTTCAAAATCCGTATTCAGGAAGACCGAGCCTGCGCCAACGAAAGGCTCAACCAGCTCACGAGCTTCTGGTAGATGGCGTTGAATATCCTCGACTAGGCTATATTTACCCCCAGCCCATTTCAGAAAGGCGCGCTGCTTTTTCATCTACTGCTCTAATCGTTGGCCACAAAATAAGGCTGCGGAATGTAACATATTTTTCAGCGAAGCTCAGGTTTATTTCTTACGCTCGATTTCTCGCTGAACTTGGCTAAGTGATTTAGCCCAAGGACCTAACGCTTGTAGCGAAGCAGAGAGTTTTTCTGAGGCATCACGCGCCATTTGGATGGTGGGATAGTTGCCCATAGTGACAATAAACCACTCGACATCGTTACGCAGTGTTGGGTAAACGTAGACTTTCCCTTGTAGTTTGTGCTCATCAATAAAGCCTTGCACATCTTGCAGAGAATTCATCGCCGCCAACTGCAATGTGTAGCTGCGTGGTGACATGGCTTTCAGCTCATCACGCGCAAAAGAGAAACTCACCGATTTAGGCTGAGCGTTCTGCACTTGTGTTTGCTCTAACGTTTGCGTTTTTAGCTCCGTCGCCGCTTGAGTTGACTCTACTAAGTTGTTAATCGCCGAAGTATCAGCGGTGTCTGCTTTGCCTTGCAGCAGGGCATCCACCACATCAGAGTTAATCACGACGCGCTTACCGTCATCGGCAATGCCGACACTGGCTGTGGTATCCACCACATCCGGTGGCAGAGCAGAGGTATCATCGTCGGCACCAAAGTCATCGCCTTCAGCATCAGACATGCCATCGCCATTTGCGCTTGAGGTACCGTCTTGAGCTAGAGTGTTTGCTTCGGAGTTGAGGGTTGGAATCGCGGTTTGTTCTGCGATCTCGCCTTCAAGCAGGCTACCCTCTTGTGGAACAGGCTTAGACAGCAGCCACCAATAACCTCCGCCCAGCAACAACAAGAGAAGTAATACGACCAAGGCAATATTAAACGGAGAGCCAACAATCGAGCGGATCACCACCCGTTTTTCATTTTTCGTTTCCGCCAACGCCATAATTTCCCCCGGTAACGGATTGATCTTCTTATAAGCATTACGCACTTTACGCTCAACTTGTGGATCAACATAGCGCATGACGCGATTTTCGAATAAACGATCTGCTTCATCTTCGGAGAGCATCTCAATTTCTAAATCGACAGGCTTATGTTCTTGCCCATAACTTAAACGCGTTAATAACGCATCCAGACCATTGTCTTGAGCAAACAGCACCACATTGACGTTCCAGCGTGGATTGGTTTGTGCTTCGAGTACCAACATCCACAATTCGGACACCAAAGACTCAGAGAGTAAATGGGCATCATCGACCACAATCACGATATCGCAATTTTGATCTTCAAATAGACGCGCGAAGCTTTCTGCTAAGGCGTCTTTGGGATTGTAAAGTGGCTCAGAAAACAGCTGTGACAACATCGTCACGCGACGCTGCTCGTCACTTTGGTTAGGATGGCACATGAGCAAAGATTGGTTTTTATCTTGCGCCCAACTGTCTAAAAATCGTTGCGCGAGCCACGATTTCCCCGCCCCTTGGCGACCACAAACATTCACCAAGTTAGAACCAAAACGGGTCAGCAGTTGCAGCCGTTCCAGTAACTCAGTTTGCGATTCTAAATCCAGTTCATGTGCCAAGCTCATTGGGCCATCCTAATGACAATTGTCTGATATCAAAATGTTCTGCAAGTCTCTCGATTACACCGTGCGACAATACTCTATCGCTTGGGCAATCACGGCTTCAGGTACCCCTTTTACGACCGCTGACGTGCCGATACTGGTTGGTAACACCAAACGCAGTTCCCCTGCCAACACTTTTTTATCGCGCATCATATGCTGCATGAAATCGGCAAAGGTCATGTTCTCTGGGGTTCGCACAGGTAAGTGCGCTTTTTTCAGTATAGCTAGGATACGTTCAAATTGAGATGCATCGATAAGGCCTTGTAATTGAGCCGTTTTCGCCGCCATTACTGTACCCGCAGATACGGCTTCACCATGCAGCCAATTGCCATAGCCCATGTGTGCTTCAATTGCATGGCCGAAGGTGTGACCAAGATTGAGTAACGCACGAATGCCCGACTCTTTCTCATCTTGCGCGACCACCTCGGCTTTGATTTGGCAGCAGCGCGCAATTGCGTAAGTGAGCGCTTGTTCGTCCAATGCGTACAAGGCCTCCATCTGTGCTTCTAGCCAGTCGAAGAAGACTGAGTCGTAAATGATGCCATACTTGATGACTTCCGCCATACCAGCGGCAAATTCACGGGCGGGCAGCGTGGTCAAACAGTCAGTATCAATCACTACCGCTTTGGGCTGATAAAAAGCACCAATCATGTTTTTACCGAGCGGATGATTGACCGCGGTTTTCCCACCGACCGAAGAATCCACCTGCGACAGCAGTGTGGTCGGTATTTGAATGAAATCAACGCCACGCTGATAACAAGCCGCCGCGAAACCGACCAGATCACCAATCACTCCCCCACCTAAAGCAATGACAACCACATCACGGCTGTAGTTATGCTCAAGCAAAAAGCTCATCACAGTGTTGAAGGTTTCGAGAGTTTTGTACTGTTCGCCATCGGGCAGTTCCAGCAAAGCATGCTGGCAACCGATGTGATCAAGTAATGAAATGATCGCAGGCGCATACAACGGAGCGACAGTGTGGTTGGTGACAATCACCACTTTCTGCTTAGCAGAGAGGGAAAGAAGAGCCGGATTGGCAAACAATCCGGCACCGATTGAGATTGGGTAGCTACGTTCACCTAAGTTGACCGTAATCCGCTCCATGGTTTTGCACTCCAATTCGAAGAAACATTACATTATGTGTTCTTCTAGCATTTTTACGATCTGATTGGCTACCACTTTTGCACTTTGATCGTCAGTGCGTACCGTGATGTCCGCAATCTCTTCGTACAGAGGATTACGATCTTCAGCCAATTGCTCTAGCACTTCACGCGGGCAATCCGTTTGCAGCAGTGGGCGCTTTTTATCGCGATTGGTACGTGCTAATTGTTTTTCGATAGTAGTTTCGAGGTATACAACGATACCGCGAGCAGACAGTCGGTTGCGGTTCTCTTTACTAATTACTGAGCCACCACCCGTCGCCAGTACGATACCCTGTTGCTCGGTTAGATCATTAATAACGGCTTCTTCGCGCTTGCGGAAGCCTTCTTCACCTTCAACATCAAACACCCATGCGATATCCGCTCCGGTACGTTCTTCGATAACCGTATCAGAGTCGATAAACTCCATGTGCAGTTGTTGAGCTAGGTGTCTACCAATTGTGCTTTTGCCAGCGCCCATAGGGCCAACAAGGAAAATATTGCGTTTCTCAGCCATGTTCAGCAGTAATTTACAACGTTAATTCAATGACATCGCCACAAGAGTTGCTGGACATACGCCAACCATAGGAATGCTTGTGGCACCTATTCCTCACCGATATTTCGTGATAAGACCCGAAATTATCTAGATATGGTGCCACTATTGCAACTTTAATTTTTGTTCGCTTGTTACGCACACGCTAAGTTATTGAATGACCACTTTCGGCGTGACAAAAATCAGCAGTTCACTTTTGCCCATTTGCTCATAGGTTCGTCTGAATAACGCCCCCAAAACAGGCAAGTCCCCCAGCAGTGGCACCTTATCTACCGAATTATTGATGCTGTGTTGGAAAATGCCACCCAACACCACAGTTTCTCCGTTATTCACCAACACTTGAGTGCCAATACGCTGAGTATCAATAGAAACCGCTTCGCCAGTGCCGGTTTTCACCGTTTCACCACGTCGGTCTTGGGTCACGCTCAAGTCGAGCACCAAGCGGTTATCGGGGGTGATTTGTGGTGTCACCTTCAAGCTCAATACCGCTTTTTTAAACGCGACCGTAGAGGCACCACTGGAAGACGATTCCAGATAAGGGATCTCAGTACCTTGCTCAATATAGGCAGGCTGTTTATTAGTGGTAATCAAACGAGGGCTAGAGATGATTTCGGCCTTCGATTCATTTTGTAATGCTGAAAGCTCCAAATCCAACAACGTACCTGAGCCCAATTTAGCGACTTGGAAAGCAATCGAAGACGCATTGGCAGAGGTGGAAGCCAAATTCACATTTAAGAATTCATCCACCGGAAATTCATCATCTGCCAATAAACCTTGCTGCCATAAGTTACTTTCAATGGTTCCACCCACGGAGTGACTACCATTGGTCGACATCACGCCCCAGCGTACCCCAAGCTCCTCCAAGTTACCTTCTTTGACGGTGACAATCCGCGCTTCGATTTGAACTTGTTTGACCGGAATATCCAGCGATTCAATGATCTCGCGGATCACAGCAATGTTATCGGGCAGCTCTCGGATCAATAGCGAGTTAGTTCGTTCGTCGATGCTGATCGAACCTCGTTCAGACAACATGTTAACGTTGCCTTCACCGCCGATCATCGCCGCAATGTCAGACGCTTTGGCAAAGTTAATCTTGATGATTTCTGATTTTAAATCGCCCAACTCTTCTGCTAAACGGGCTTTTTCGAGCGCTTGTTTCTCGCGCAAGTCGAGTTCCTCTTTCGGCGCAATCAAAATCACATTGCCATCGACCCGCTTATCGAGCCCTTTGACTTGCAGAATAATGTCCAACACTTGCTGCCAAGGCACGCCATCCAAGCGTAAAGTCAGGTTACCCACAACCGAATCGGAAACCACTAAGTTGAAACCGTTATAATCGGCAATCAGCTGCAGTACGTTACGCACCGGAATATCTTGGAAGTTAATTGAGATAAGCTTGCCTTCTTTTTCCAAGACACTCTTGGGCTTAGGCTTTTCATCGGCTTTGAGTTTACTGATCACGACCTCAAGGTATTTTCCTTTCAAGGTATAATCGTGCTGAAACTCCCCATCGACAGTCACAACAAGTTGTGTGCTTGGCTCTTTACGGAATACTTCCACGCTCTCAACAGGGGTCGAAAAATCTTTCACATCAAGTAGATACAGCTTGTCATCCGCCACATCGGTTTTCAGGAGTTCAATGCTCAACCCTTCTTGGACTTTTTGCACATCCACGACCGCCGATGGCGAAGCCAATTCGACAATTAAGACCGCCGCCTTCTCTTTGTTGACCCGAAAGTCAATGTTTTCCAACTGGTTGGCGGTAGCGGATTCAGCACTAAACACCATGGAAGAAGCACAAAGTGCCAAACCAACCCACAAGGTCAGCCAAGTCTGTGCGACATAAGTTTTCAATCCATTTTTCATCGTTATATCTCTATACTTCAACCGATTATTTTAAAGCCAGCTTGACGTTACGCTGATTCCAACACCCTAAGCCATCAGGCAAAGTTTCATTAATTAACAAATAGTTGTCGTCGACTCGGGTGACTTTTCCATTATTGATTCCGACATATTGACCCGCCTTAACCTTGACCACACTCCCTGCCGGCGTTTGCACTAAGGCAGAGATACTGCCCCCGCTGCTCATCACCCCTTTTAAGCGCAATTGGTGCAATGGGTAACGCTCCAACGGCCCATTTTTCGCACGTGGCACGGGTTGCCAACAGTCTGCTTTCGCCAACGGTTGGTTTTGCACTAACGCTTCTTTCGGTAAGACAAATGGCTCACGCCCCTTGTGCTGCTTATAGGCCGTGGCTTCAAACTCTAAAATGGGCTTGAGCTTAGTCACTTCTTTGCGCGCTTCACGCTCAACTTGCGCGACGTATGAGGTCAAATCTTCCTGGTTCGCCTTACACCCAACCAACACCAGCAAACTCATCAGCCATAATCCAAGCGGCTTATTTTTCATCATCCACCTCCTGCTTAAACTGGTAGGTATAGGCTCTGACTCGAAAGTGCAGCGTGCTACTCTCTTGGCTTACCCGCTGCCAATCCACATCGTCGAAGTTGATGATGCGCGGTAGCTTGGCAATCGCTTGCGAAAAATCGCCAATATCGTGATAGCTCCCCGTCAGTTCGATATTGAGCGGTAAGCGGTAAAGAAACTCTTGGCTTTCACGCTCCCCCCAATCAATCCGTGTAAAGGTAAGCGAACTATCGAGCCCAAGCTGGTTGACTGACGCCAGCATGCTGGCTAACTCTTTTTGCACCGGTAGCTGGCGCAGTAAAAAATCGTAACGCTCTTTGAGCTCGTCCAACTGAGCTTGGATCTGCGGCAATACCGCCACTTTATTGGCTTTGATGCGCAGTGTGGCCTTGACGGTTTCCTCTTCCTGCTTTAAAAGCGCAATCTCGTCTTGTTTGGGCATGAGATAGAACCAATAACCCGCACCTTGGATCAGTAGCATGATAAGCAGAATCACCACCAACTGAGGCAGCAGCGGCCATTCACTGATCTCATCCAATTCTAACTCTTGCAAACTAGCCATTATGTGCCTCCCCATCTTGTGAGTTAGAGGTTGGGTTTAAAACTTTAAAGGAGACTTTAAAACTCTGAAATTGCTTACCAAATCGCTTATTTCCTGAAACGATTTCATGCATTTCGACATCGGTTAATTTGTCCGACTTCTCCAAGTTATCGAGCATGGTTGCCAAGCGAGCCGTGGAATCGCTGATCCCGGTTATTTCTATTTGATGGCCATTCATCTTGATCTTGTCGACATAGACGCCTTCAGGGATCAGGTTTGGCATTTGGTTCATAAACTCAGTGGTTTTATTGCGCTTTTGCTGCAGTTGCTCCACCACAGTCAAGCGGGTCAATAACGCCTTATGTTCTTCTTCAGCGATCTTCAACTTGGCGATCTGCTGATCCAGCGCGAAAATATGTTGTTGCAAATAACCAATCCGCTCTTGCTGCAAAGCCATTTGTCCGCCCAAGTATTCGCCTGCGGCAAATTGCATCAACACTGCCAGCAAAACACCGAGTGTCACTAGCCCTAAAAAACGCTTTTTATGTGCTTCACGCCGCGCATCACGCCACGGCAGTAAGTTAACCTTATGCAACATGCTCACTCTCCAACCAAGCTAAGCCTCGCAATGCAAGACCGGTTGCGGTACTAAAACGCTGGCCCTCAACCAGTGAGCGTTTACGTTTTGCCACATTGTTTTTGAACAGTGAAAACGGATTGAGCACTTCGCAAGGCAGTGACAAGCGTTGATAAAGCGCGTCCTCTAAACCTGAAAGCGTGGCACCGCCACCCGATAGCCATAAACCGCCAAGGCTTTGCGCACCATGCACCGAAGTAAAGAGCTGGATTTGCCGCGCAATTTTGTCGACCAATTCTTGAATAAAACGCTGTGTGGGGTCTTGTAACAGCGGATGACTCAATGAGCTCACAGCACTAGGTTCTGATTCCAATTGACGAGTTCCTAATGGCATATCTTTGTAAAAGGGCATTTTTTCCGGAAAATCGAGGCACAATGAACTTTGGGTGTAACCAATATCCACCAACATCCAGTCGGGACGTCGATATGCACGGCTAGCAAGTTGCCATAAATGCAACAAACTATGTACTTGCACATCCATCAACACAGGTTCAAAACCCGCTTTTTTAAAGGCATGCAAACGACTGTCGACTACGTCTTTTTTGGTGGCATACACTTGAAAAGTCGTGGTGCTGCTGCGGGCGAGGCTCTTTTCCGTCACTTTGACGAAATCGAGGCTCAGCTCTTCAACGGGGAATGGCGATTGATGCGAGAAGGCTTGATAGACAGCAAATTCCAGCTCGCGCTGCTCAAGATCGCTATCTATTTGTAATACTTTGCTAATCACGGCGCTATCCGGGATTGCTATCGCGACTTTATGACTAAATAGAGGCAAACCCTTTTTTAGTTCTTTTAGTTTCTTTACAATTTTCTGATAATCGAGCGTGTGATTATCGGTGAAAATATCAGCGGTAACGAGCAACTCCTCATACCCCACAAGCGCATAAGTGTCGCCCATAGGTTTGAGCACCGCAGCTTTAATGCTGTGGTGGCCGATATCAATACCCGTAACTAATGATTTACCCATGAGGCTAAGCTCCAGTAAAGAGGTTCAGCTCGATAGACCTATTTTCTCAATAAATAGGCAGATGATATTTTGCGAGCTAAGGTTTTAGCCTAGAGTACAAGGGTTTGCATTAGTGCAGCCTCAACTAAACAGGGATTCTCCGGTGAAGTTCATAAAGCGTTTATTAGTATTTTCATTGATTTGCATTATTCTTGGAGTCACTACAATCTTTGGTTTCTATTTCTATGTGAAATCAGATCTGCCAGATGTAGCCACTCTACGTGATGTCCAATTACAAACTCCGATGCAAGTCTTCAGTCAAGACGGCAAACTGATCGCCCAATTTGGTGAAAAACGCCGCATCCCGCTCAAGCTGGAAGAAATGCCTAAAGAGTTGATCGAAGCGGTGATTGCGACCGAAGACTCTCGCTACTACGAGCACTACGGTTTTGACCCGATTGGTATCACGCGTGCCGCCTTTGCTGTACTCGCCTCGGGCAGTGCTTCGCAAGGTGCCAGTACCATTACTCAGCAGCTTGCGCGTAACTTTTTCCTCTCTAATGAGAAGAAAGTGATGCGTAAAGTCAAAGAGATCTTCATTGCGATCCATATTGAACAACTGTTAAGCAAGCAAGAGATCTTAGAGCTGTATCTCAACAAAATTTACCTCGGCTACCGTTCTTATGGTGTCGGCGCGGCTGCGCAAGCGTATTTCGGCAAAGAGGTGAAAGATCTAACCTTAGGTGAAATTGCGCTGATTGCAGGCCTGCCAAAAGCCCCTTCAACCATGAACCCTATCTATTCCGTCGAGCGTGCGACCAACCGTCGTAATGTGGTGCTGCAGCGTATGCTGGATGAAAAATACATCACTAAAGCGGAATACGATGCTGCGCGTGCCGAACCTGTGCTGTCCAAATTCCATGGTGCAGAGATTGAGTTAAACGCACCGTATGTGGCTGAAATTGCTCGCGCATGGATGGTTGAACGCTACGGTGAAGAAGCGGCTTACACGTCAGGCATGAATGTCTACACAACGGTCGACTCTAAGTTGCAAAGAGCCGCTAACCAAGCCGCGATCAATAACCTGTTGGCTTACGATGAGCGTCACGGTTATCGCGGTGCAGAAAAAGAGTTATGGCAAGCCAATCAACCGGCTTGGAGCACCGCTCAGCTGTCTGAATACCTGAGCAATGAGCCCACTTATGGCGATATGTTCCCTGCCGCGGTTCTCAGCGTTGAAGAAAAATCGGCTCAAGTATGGGTAAAAAGCTATGGTGTGCAAACCATAGCTTGGGAAGACATGAATTGGGCGCGCCGTTTTATCAACGACGATCGCCAAGGTCCACTTCCGAAAAGTGCCAATGAATTTTTAGCTGCAGGACAGCAAATTTGGGTTCGTCCACACACCCAAGATGGCGCGATTACTGCTTGGAAGCTAACTCAAGTTCCGAATGCCAACACCGCATTTGTCGCGATGAATCCAGAAAACGGTGCGGTCACTGCGTTGGTTGGTGGTTTTAACTTTGTGCACAACAAATTTAACCGAGCTACCCAGTCAGTACGTCAAGTAGGTTCAAGTATCAAACCATTTATCTACTCTGCAGCGCTGAACAAAGGGCTCACTTTAGCCACACTGATTAATGATGCGCCGATTAACCAATGGGATGAGAGTCAAGGCACGGCATGGCGTCCGAAGAACTCACCACCAACCTACACTGGCCCAACACGACTAAGAATTGGTTTAGCCCAATCGAAAAACGTTATGGCCGTGCGCGTTTTGCGTGAAGTGGGTTTGGATGAAACACGCGAATACCTGACTCGCTTTGGTTTCAAATTAGATCAGTTACCGCGCTCTGAGACGATTGCGCTCGGTGCAGGCAGCTTGACTCCTGTACAAATGGCACAAGGCTTCTCGGTTTTTGCTAACAATGGTTACTTCGTTGAGCCTTTCTACATCAGCCGCGTCGAAAATCCATTTGGCAACATTGAGTTTAGCGCAGAGCCGAAAGTCGTCTGCCACCGTGAATGCTCATCGGAGCTTGATGAGTTTGCCGAGCAAGATGCAGCAAGCCCTTATGCCCCAAAAGTGATTTCCGAGCAAAACGCTTTCTTAACGCGTGAAATGCTGTACAGCAATATTTGGGGTGGCGGTGAGTGGAGCTCAGATACCGGTTGGAACGGTACAGGTTGGCGTGCACAGGCACTGAAACGCCGCGACATCGGTGGTAAAACCGGTACCACCAACGACTCAAAAGACGCATGGTACAACGGTTATGCCCCAGGCATCGTTGGTGTGGCTTGGGTGGGCTTTGATGATCATAGCCGTAACCTAGGGAGAACAGCGCCGAATCGAAACATTGAAGATGATGTTTCCGGTGCCGAATCGGGTGGTAAAACCGCCTTGCCAGCTTGGGTTGAGTTTATGTCTCTCGCGCTACAAGATGTGCCCGTTCAACAGAAAGTGGTACCGAACAATATCGTTCGTGTCCGCATTGACCGCGATACGGGGTTACTGACCAACAAACTCGACTCCAGCTCGATGTTTGAGTATTTCGAAGCCGGCACTGAGCCGACGGAGTACGTCAGCGAACATGTCAATGAGTCCATCTATTCGACCAGCTCTGGCGAAGAGCTGTTCTAATAACCTCTGGCACAGAAAACCGAATAAAAAAGAGGCTGAATCATCAGCCTCTTTTTTTGTATTGGATTCGCCGTCTTACTCGCTTTGCTGTAAGCGATGTTTAATCACTTCTGCCAACTGCTCAAACCGCTGGCGTAAAGGCGAGCCTGGGCGATAAGCCAAGACGAGTCGACGCGATGGAATCGGGTTAACCGCCCGCAGGTAACAAACCCCATCTTTGGTTTTATCTTCAGGTAAGGCTAACTCAGGCAATAAGGTGATCCCTGCGCCTGCAGCCACCATATTGCGCAACGTTTCTAAACTGGTGGCTTTAAAGCGTTCATCATCTTTCGCGCCCGCAGCAAAGCAAAAACCTAACGCTTGATCGCGCAGGCAATGCCCATCTCCTAAAGCTAATACGGTCTTACCTTTCAGCTCCAGCATGTCCACTTCGTCACGCGCCGCCCAAGCATGATCGCAAGGCACTGCAATGCTCAACACTTCGTTATACAGCTCAATTTCTTTAAAAGGTGCCGTCTCTTCCACCGAAGCGAGCACCAAGCAATCCAGTTTGCCCTCTTCGAGCTGACGCACTAACTGGCTAGTCTGCGCTTCATGCAGATACAGCTCCAATTCAGGGAAACGTTCTTTCAAAGTAGGAATGATCTTCGGCAGTAAATACGGCCCTAAGGTCGGAATAAAGCCAATGTGCAACGGCCCAGTCATGGCTCCGGTTTGCTGGTTAGCCATATCTTTAAACGTTTTCACTTCCGAAAGGATTTTCTTTGCCTGATCAACCAGTTGTAGCCCCGCTTCGGTAAACAGAACTCGACGACTGCTGCGCTCAAGCAAAGTCGTTCCAATTTCATCTTCCAACTTACGGATCTGGCCACTCAAGGTGGGTTGGCTGACAAAGCACGCTTCTGCCGCTTTACGGAAATGCTTGTGGTCAGCTAATGCGACCAAGTATTCAAAATCACGAATGTTCATAGCTTCCCCAGATAGAATGCATCTATTAAAACCATAGCATTAAACGATTAGAGCTATCAAAGCTTTTCTTTAACAATAGCCACCAACAACGAAACACATCCTATTGATTTAAAATTAAATTTCACAAATGAGGAACACAATGTTTACATCTAAAGAAGGTCAAACCATTCCACAGGTTACTTTTCCTACTCGCCAAGGTGACGCTTGGGTCAATGTGACTACCGATGAACTGTTCAAAGGCAAAACCGTTATCGTGTTTAGCTTGCCGGGTGCCTTTACTCCAACCTGTTCATCCACTCACCTACCGCGCTACAACGAGCTGTTTCCTGTCTTTAAAGAGCATGGTGTCGACAGCATTCTGTGCGTATCGGTCAACGATACTTTCGTGATGAATGCTTGGAAAGATGACCAAAATGCCGACAACATCACTTTCATTCCTGATGGTAATGGTGAATTTACCGATGGTATGGGCATGCTGGTGGATAAAAATGACCTTGGCTTTGGTAAACGCTCATGGCGCTACAGCATGCTAGTTAAAGACGGTGTGGTAGAAAAAATGTTTATCGAACCGAATGAGCCGGGCGACCCGTTCAAAGTATCGGACGCCGATACCATGCTCAAATACATTGCCCCTCAATACAAGGTGCAAGAATCAGTGACTATTTTCACTAAGCCTGGCTGTCCTTATTGCGCCAAGGCGAAACAAACGCTGATTGATGCCGGTCTACAGTATGAAGAGCTGATTTTAGGTAAAGACGCCACCACAGTGAGCCTGCGCGCTGTTTCTGGCCGTACCACGGTGCCGCAAGTGTTTATCGGTGGTAAACACATTGGTGGCAGCGACGACTTAGAAGTCTACCTAAATCAATAAGTTTCTAGGCTCCCATCCGGGAGCCTAAAACTGCCCTTTCAGACTGAGAACAAACCGATTGAGGATCCATAATGAAACAGATTCACGTTGATGTCGCCGTAATTGGCGGTGGTACTGCTGGCCTTGGCGCTTATCGTGCAGCGAAAGCTTACACTCCGAATGTGGTGATGATTGAAGGCGGCCCTTACGGCACCACCTGTGCGCGTGTGGGTTGTATGCCCTCCAAACTGCTGATCGCCGCGGCAGAAAGTGTACACCAGATTGAAAAAGCGCCCGGCTTTGGGGTTTACCCGCAAGGTGAAATTGTGATTAATGGACGTGAAGTGATGGATCGCGTCAAACGCGAACGAGATCGCTTTGTCGGTTTTGTGCTGGAAGGGGTGGATTCCATTCCTGAACAAGACAAGATTGCAGGCTACGCCAAGTTTATTGATAACCATACGCTGCAAGTGGATGATCACACGCGTATTCATGCCAAACGTATCGTGATTGCGACGGGTTCTCGCCCTGCTTATCCAGCAGTATGGAATGAGCTCGGCGATCGCCTTGTGGTCAACGATGACGTCTTTGAGTGGGATGACCTACCACAAGCCGTCGCGGTGTTTGGTCCGGGTGTGATCGGTTTAGAGCTTGGCCAATCCCTGCATCGTTTAGGGGTGAAAGTGAAAGTGTTTGGCTTAGGCGGTCAAGTAGGACCACTCACTGATCCTGACGTCATGGCTTACGCGAATCGTGCTTTCCAACAAGAGTTTTATCTTGATGCAGACGTCAAAGTCGAAAGCATGAAACGTATTGCTGGCGATAAAGTGGAAATCCAATTTATCAACCAACAAGGTGAGCTAGAAACCTTCATCGTGGATTATGTGCTTGCCGCAACAGGTCGTCGTCCCAACGTTGATAAGCTCGCACTGGACAATACCGATGTGGCGCTGGATGAGCGTGGTGTACCCAAAGCAGATCACTACACATTGCAAACCTCGGTACCTTCGATCTTTATTGCAGGCGATGCCAGCAACCAAATCCCGCTGCTGCATGAAGCCGCAGATCAAGGACGCATTGCCGGCGATAACGCAGGCCGCTTCCCTGACATTCGCGCGGGTTTACGCCGCTCGCCAATTTCTGCAGTGTTTTCTGACCCACAAATTGCCATGGTTGGAGAAACCTATAAGCAATTGACTCAGCGTTTGGGTAACTGTGGCTGCTTTGCCGTGGGTGAAGTGTCGTTTGAAAACCAAGGCCGTTCACGCGTGATGCTGCGCAACAAAGGCTTGCTGCATGTGTATGGCGAGCAAGGCACTGGCCGTTTCCTTGGTGCGGAGATGATGGGACCGAATGCTGAGCATTTAGCACACTTGCTAGCTTGGGCGCATCAAAACCAGATGACCATTTCGCAGATGCTCGATATGCCTTTCTACCATCCGGTGATTGAGGAAGGGGTACGCACTGCTCTGCGTGATTTAAACGCGAAGCTGCACTTAGGCCCTGAGATGATCAAACACTGTTTGGATTGTGGTCCGGGCTGTTAATTTCCCGCGCACTCAGAACCGATTCTTTCTGTAAAAATGCCAAAGCCTGAGATCAACCTCAGGCTTTTTGGATTAGATTGCATTTGCTTTAGCTCATTCACTTCTCACTGCCCTTAACTCTGCACTCAAGCTTCGGCATCATACTTGCGCTGAGTTATACTCCTTGATGTTTTAGCAACTCGGTGTTGTTCACCGACTGACAATCACATCTTTTGGCTTAAGGTGAAGCGTATGGCTTGTGGAGAGTGCAGCGAACATTGGTTTTGGAAAAAAATGGGTCGCTGTCAACGCTGTATGGATCAACTCACGGTGTTGTCCGTTGTCGTGTGGATCATTTGGTTTTGGGGCTTTAAAGAGGATCCCGCTAGCATCGAGTCGATCAGCTTGATCCTTGCGGGGTTTGCCTTTAACGGCTTACTGTTTCTGCATTTATGGATGAAGTACGTGATCTTGCCTTGGCGTAAACGACAAGGAAAAGAGGATTAGAACCCGAATTAAACTTTCTGCTACGCAGAAAAGAAAAAAGCCCTAAACCTAGTACAGATTTAGGGCCTTCTTAGAGTCTTCTAAGAAAAAGCAGTGGTACAGTAATAGACAGAGCTCTAAGCAAAAGGTTCATAAAAAAATGATCTTTTTTACGATCTTTTTTCTCCGAGATGATTTCTCTTATTACTCAAATAGTTGCACCACTGTTTTTTTCCATTTATCTCATAGGATCGACCAGCTCGCTGAAATGTTAAGACTTCACGCGCGCTTGAGCTTGCTGAAGAGCATGCGCCACTTGTTTGGGCGATACCCCACCGAGTGCGCAGCGTTTCTCTAAACAAGACTCAATAGTCAGGATCGGATAGACATCCTGCTCAATCAAAGGCGAAAACTGTTGCAGTTCCGCCAGAGACAACTCTTCCAACGCTACACCCTTGCCAATAGCTGCGACTACCGCTACCCCGACAATATGGTGCGCCTCGCGAAATGGAATGCCTTTCGCAACCAGATAATCCGCCAATTCAGTCGCGTTCGAGTAGCCTTGCTTGGCCGCTTCTAACGTACGCGCCGCATTCACTTTAATGCCATCAAAGCAAAGTCCCGCCATTTGCAAGCAATCAAACCAAGTGTCGAGCGCATCAAACAGCCCTTCTTTGTCTTCTTGCATGTCTTTGTTGTACGCGAGAGGCAGAGCTTTTACTGTCATCATCATCCCCGCCAATGCACCATAGACGCGTCCGGTTTTGCCGCGGATCAACTCAAGTGCATCGGGGTTTTTCTTTTGTGGCATCAGTGAAGAGCCAGAAGTCACCGTATCGGCCAATTCAATAAAGCCCGCTTCCCCTGTGGTGTAGAAGATCATATCTTCCGCCAGACGCGACAAATGCAGCATAGAGATCGATGCGACTGACATCAGCTCCATCACGTGATCGCGATCGGAGACCGCATCCAGCGAGTTACGTGTTGCGCGAGTGAAACCAAGATCCGCCGCTAACACCTCACGATCAATCGCGTAAGCGGTTCCCGCTAATGCACCTGAACCCAGTGGTGAGGTGTTTAAACGCGCTAGAGCATCGGTCAAACGGGACTCATCACGCTCAAACATCTCCAAATACGCTAAACACCAATGGGCAAACGTCACCGGTTGTGCGCGTTGCAAATGGGTGTAGCCCGGTAAAACTGTCACTTGATGCTCAGCCGCCACAGCCACCAACTGTTGTTGCAGCGTTTTCAGAGCAAGCAGCAGATGGACTCCCTGATCGCGACACCAAAGCTTAAGATCGGTCGCAACCTGATCGTTACGCGAACGCCCTGTGTGCAGTTTTTTACCGAGATCACCGACTTGCTCAATCAGCTTCTGCTCGACCCAAGAGTGAATATCTTCCGCATCAGAGGCTAAGATTTGCTCCGGATCTTGCTGAACCGATTGCAATAGGTGATTTAACGCCTGCTCTAACTGTTGTTGCTCCTGCACGCTCAAGACATTGACGGAGACCAAGGCTTTTGACCAAGCGATTGATCCAACAATATCTTGCTCAGCCAATCGATAATCAAAACGTAAGGAATCGTTGAATGATTTGAACCGACTGTCTGCCGCTTGGGTAAATCTTCCGCCCCATAATGCCATGCTTAATCTCCTGCTTTCCTCTCACCGTAACCGCCGTCGAGGATGTGATAACTGAAAATGTCCCCCAAACTCATTGGAGTGGCAGGTAGGCGGCAAGTGAGTGAATCCCCATGAGCATAGATAAACTATGTGATTGGGGTGAATGAACGTAGCCAACACCGCTGCAACTTCAATGAGGAAGGGGATAAGGATCGCAGTGCGATCCTTATTATATAAACCGATGACTGCGCTGATTACTGCTTGTTTTGGCTCAGAGCGCGGATGCGGCTTGACAGCGAATAGAGACGGATGAAGCCGCCTGCGTGGCTGTGGTCATACACTTCATCGGCACCAAAGGTCGCGAAATCTTCTGAGTAGAGGCTGTTAGCCGAACGTTTTTGCGTTGCAACGGCTTGGCCTTTGTAAAGTTTGATCACCACTTCACCGTTGACATCTTTCGCTAGCTCATCGGCTGCCGCAAATACCGCCTGACGCAGTGGCGTGAACCAACGACCATCATAAACAAGGTGTGATGCTTTAATACCCAACTCTTCACGAAATTCGAATGAGGTTTTATCCAGCACCAGTTGCTCAACCGCGCGCAGCGCTTCCATGATGATGGTGCCTCCCGGAGTTTCGTAACAGCCGCGAGATTTCATACCCACCAAACGGTTTTCGACGATGTCGATACGACCTACACCATGCTTCGCACCTTTTTGGTTGAGGTACAGCAAAGCGTTGTAAGGGGTCATGGCTTCACCATCAACAGCGACCACTTCGCCATGCGCAACTTGCAGCGTGACATATTCGGCTTCGTTAGGCGCTTGCTCAGGATCGACGGTCCACACCCAGCAATCTTCGTTTGGCGCATTCCATGTGCTTTCCAAAACGCCACCTTCGGTAGAAACGTGCCATGCGTTGGCATCACGCGAGTAGATCTTAGTCAATGACGCCGCACAAGGAATGTTGCGCTCGGCAAGGTAATCCAAACACGCTTCACGGCTACGTAGATTCCACTCACGCCAAGGCGCAATCACATGCAGATCTGGAGCCAGTGCCGCAAAAGCCCCTTCAAAACGCACTTGGTCGTTACCTTTACCAGTACAACCGTGCGCCAGTGCATCCGCCCCCACTTTACGCGCGATTTCAACTTGCGCTTTAGCAATCACCGGACGCGCCATGGAAGTACCAAGCAGGTATTTACCTTCATAGTAAGCGCCGGTTTTCAGCGTTGGGTAGATGTACTCTTTAACAAACTCTTCTTTCAGGTCAACGATGTAACATTCCGAGGCCCCCGATGAGAGCGCTTTGGCTTCAACGCCTTTCAGCTCTTCATCACCTTGACCAACGTCAGCCACAAACGCCACCACTTCACAGTCATAATTTTCTTTTAACCATGGAATGATCACCGACGTGTCCAGACCGCCAGAATATGCCACAACTACTTTTTTAACTTGTACTTTACTCATTGATGTATCTCCATACTCCTGGCTCTGCGCTTGGCGGTCAGTGCTCAGGTTTAATCAAATTAGTGACTTAAAATCTTAAGGTAAAAAACGGGTGCCGATACTTTCACCGCCAAATAACTTGGCGAGCTTCTCTGGGTAACGCCAGGTAGCCACTTCAATCGGACGTCCTAAATCTTGCGCCGCTTCCAATGCCGCTTTCACTTTGACGATCATACCGTCGGTAATCACTTTGCCGGCAATCAGTGCATCCGCTTGTTTGGCATCTAAGGTGGCGATGAGGTGGCCTTTGCCATCCAGTACACCGCTGACATCCGAGAGCAGGACCAATTCCGCATCCAGAGCACCCGCCACAGCCACCGCTGCTTGGTCAGCGTTGACGTTCATCATCTGCCCCTGCGCAGTTAGGCCTATCGAGCTAATGATGGGCATCGCACCGGTTGCCAAAATCGCTTGCAGCAAAGTGGAATCGCCCGGCGTGGCTTTGCCGACCGCACCCAATTCAGGATCTAACTCCTCGACATGGCACAAACCGCCATCCGCCAGTGACAAACCCACGGCATTGATGCCATCTTTGATCGCTTGTCCTTGCAGCATCTTGTTCGCTGTACCAGCCAGAGCTCCAGCAATGATCGGAATTTGATCATACGGCGTGACGCGCAAACCGTCTTTCTTGACCGATTTGAGTTGCAGCTTCGCCATCAACTCATCGACCAGATAACCACCGCCATGCACGATCACGATGCGTCGTTGGGCTTGGTTCTGATATTGGGCAATCGCTCCAAACAATTTGCTAAGTGTCTCTGCGCAATCGAGCGCCGCACCGCCTAACTTAATCACTAAAGGACTGAGCTTAAGATCTGACATGTTGAACCCTTACACCAACGCGGTTAATTCATCGAAACCGTAGTGAATATTTAAACACTGCATCGCTTGACTCGATGCGCCTTTCAATAAATTGTCGATAGCAGACACCACTATGATGTGACGTCCTTGTACCTTCCAGCCGAGGTCACAAAATGGGGTAAACTCGACATCTTGAATCCGTGGTAAACCATTGCTGAAACGCACCAACGGCTTATCTTGATACGCCTTGCTAAAAGCTTCTGCGACTTGCTGCTCGGTGACACCATCTGCCAGTTTCATGGTGATGGTGGCCAGAATGCCGCGCTTAAAGTTGCCAAGATGCGGGGTGAAAATCACCTCACAGCCTAGGTGAGTCGCAATTTCTGGTTGATGGCGGTGGTTAAACACACCGTAGGGCTGCAAGCTCACTTCACAGAAGCTGTTGGTCATGGTGGCTTTACGACCCGCACCTGAGACACCACTCACCGCGTTAATCACTGGCCATTGGGTCGTGTCGATTAACCCGTCCACCAACAGAGGCTTAATCGCCAGTTGCGATGCCGTTGGGTAGCAACCCGCAACGGCAATCATTGGGCTGGTTTTGATTGCTTCCGCATTCCACTCAGCAAGACCATACACCGCTTTTTCTAACCATTCAGAATGCTGATGCGCAAAGCCATAGAAGGTTGGATAAAACGACTCGCTCTGCACCCGAAATGCACCAGATAAATCAAACACCTGACAGCCTTGAGCGAGAAATTGCGGCGCGAGGTCATGACTCACTTCATGCGCGGTGGCCAGAAAGACCACATCACACTCGGCCGCAACAGCATCCACATCAGTCAAGGCTTGCACTGGCATATCAATCAGCCCTGCCACTCGACCATGCAACTGCGCCAGCGATTTGCCCGCATCCACACTGTTGGCGGAAACGTATAAACCTGATAGCGTGAGTTGTGGGTGTTTGTGCACCATAAGAGCCAGTTCTGCTCCGGTGTAACCGCTTGCGCCGATGATGGTGGTTTTTAACATCAAAAACATCCGTATTAAGTGGTGAAAGAGAGCGGATAACGCTGATTATTCATCTTTCAAAATTGCGATTAATTGGTTTTTTATTCACTTAAAGTGATTTAATATGTGTTTTACAGTTTCACCGACACTCTGTCAATAGCAGGAGCAAAGATAAAATGCCGTTACCCAGTTTCCTTGAGGTCTATGAAGGCCTGATTTCAACCTCTTCAATCAGTTCGACCGATGCGCGCTGGGATGAAGGTAATGAGCAGGTGATCGCAAAATTAGCCGATTGGCTCAGCGCGCTCGGTTTTTCGATTCAAATTGAGCAAGTCGCCCCGAATAAGCAGAACTTGATTGCCAAACTCGGTAGCGGTGAAGGCGGCTTATTATTAGCAGGACACAGTGATACTGTGCCGTTTGATGAGGGTCGCTGGAATTACAACCCGCATGCGCTCACGCAAGCCAATAATCGCTTCTATGGATTAGGAACCGCGGATATGAAAGGTTTCTTCGCCTTTATTTATGAAGCGGTGAAAAACGTCGATTGGCGCAAACAAACCAAGCCGCTGTATGTGCTGGCGACCTGCGATGAAGAAACTACTATGCTCGGTGCACGCCACTTTACCGAAAACGCCCCATTTAAACCGGATTACTGCATCATCGGTGAACCAACCAGCTTAGTGCCGATCCGCGCGCACAAAGGCCATGTGGCGAATGCCATTCGCGTTACCGGTAAATCTGGCCATTCATCCAATCCAGCGCTGGGGGTCAATGCGATTGAGATCATGCACGAAGTGCTGTTTGCTCTCATGCAGCTGCGCGATCGCTTAATTAAAGAATATCACCATCCGGGATTTGAAATTCCGACTCCAACGCTGAACCTTGGTCACATTCATGGTGGCGATAGCCCAAACCGAATTTGTGGTTGCTGCGAACTGCATTATGACGTTCGCCCTCTACCCGGCATTAGCTTAGATGGTTTAGATAACTTGATGCGTGACGCTCTACGTGAGGTACAGCAAAAGTGGCCGGGGCGCATTGAACTCGTCCCGCTGCATGACCCGATCCCCGGTTATGAGTGCGCTCATGATCACCCGTTTATTCATGGCATTAGCGAAATCTGTGAGCAAGAAGCACAGACCGTAAACTACTGCACCGAAGCGCCCTTCTTGCAGCAAATCTGCCCGACCTTAGTACTAGGCCCAGGCTCGATCGATCAAGCTCATCAACCGGATGAGTTTTTGGCGTTTGAATTTATTGACCCAACGGTACGCGTGCTATCACGAGCCATGCAGAAATATTGTTTCTAAATTGATCGCCCTGAGTTCAACCTCAGGGCTTTTTTGTAAGAAATTTTCAATAATTTGGTGTTTTTAGTTAAACAATCTCTGCACCTATGCGGATGACAATAAATGGAATCTTAGTCTTAACCGCAAGTCCACTGGACAAAATGGTCAAGATTGTGTAATTAACTGAACTCACATTGGATGTAATTTTTTTTCAAGGCAGGATGACAATGAACGAAAAATACGCTGCGCTCAAAAGTAACGTAAGCATGTTAGGACGACTACTCGGCCAGACAATTCAAGCCGCCGATGGTGACGTTATTTTAGCGAAAGTGGAAACCATCCGAAAACTTTCCAAATCTGCCCGAGCGGGCAACCAAGCAGACCGCGAGCTGCTGATCGAAGAGATCAAAAATCTTCCTAACCACCAACTGACTCCCGTGGCTCGCGCCTTTAACCAATTCCTGAACCTGACCAATATTGCCGAGCAGTATCACACCATCTCACGCCACTGTGAGAGCCACGTGAATGAGTTGGATGCGATTGGTAGCCTGTTTGCTAAACTGGCGCAGAAGTCGGTCAGTAAATTCGATACGGCGCAAGCCATTCGCGATCTCAACATTGAGCTGGTATTGACCGCTCACCCGACTGAGATCACTCGTCGCACCATGATCAACAAGCTAGTCAAAATCAACGAGTGTCTGTCCAAACTTGAGCTCAGCGACCTCTCTCCGAAAGAGCGCCATAAAACCGAGCGCCGCCTTGAGCAATTAATTGCCCAAAGTTGGCATTCAGATGTGATTCGTCAGCAGCGTCCAACCCCATTAGATGAAGCCAAATGGGGGTTCGCAGTCGTAGAAAACTCATTGTGGCACGCCGTCCCTGAGTTTTTGCGTGAGTTAGATGAACAGGTGAAATCTTACCTAGGTAAAGGTTTACCGATTGATGCACGCCCTGTGCATTTCTCATCTTGGATGGGTGGAGATCGCGATGGTAACCCCTTTGTGACCCACACTATCACTCGCGAAGTGCTGTTACTGTCACGCTGGAAAGCAGCCGATTTGTATCTCACCGATATCAATGAACTGGTCAGCGAACTTTCGATGACCAAGTGTAATGAAGCCGTACGCGCTTTAGCCGGCGAAGAGCACGAGCCTTATCGCGCCATCCTCAAGCCAATACGAAGCTTGCTGCAAGAGACGATTGAAATTCTTGATGCAAAACTCAACGGCCAAAAACTGGCAGTAAAAGCCCCTTTGCAAACCGCAGATCAGTTATGGGAACCGCTCTACGCTTGTTACCAATCACTGCATGAGTGTGGCATGGGCGTAATCGCAGACGGTTCCTTGCTCGATACCCTGCGCCGCATTAAAGCCTTTGGCGTACATCTGGTTCGCCTCGATGTTCGTCAAGAGAGCTCACGCCATGCAGAAGTGATCTCGGAACTGACTCGTCATCTCGGCATCGGCGATTACAATCAGTGGAGCGAGCAAGATAAAATCGCTTTCCTGACCACAGAGCTGAACTCAAAACGCCCACTGCTACCACGCGATTGGCAACCATCGCCTCAAGTTAAAGAGGTGTTGGATACCTGTAAGATCATCGCTGCGCAGTCCAAAGATGCCTTTGGCGCTTATGTCATTTCGATGGCGCGTACTGCATCGGATGTCCTCGCCGTGCACCTGCTGCTGCAAGAGGCAGGATGTCCTTATCGTATGGATGTTTGCCCGCTGTTTGAAACCTTAGATGACTTGAACAATGCAGAATCGGTGATCCGTCAACTGATGAACATCGATCTGTATCGCGGCTTTATTCAGAACCACCAAATGGTGATGATTGGTTATTCCGATTCCGCCAAAGATGCGGGGGTGATGGCAGCAGGCTGGGCGCAATACCGAGCGATGGAAGCGCTAGTGAAAGTTGGCGAAGAAGCGGGGATCGAACTCACTCTATTCCATGGTCGCGGCGGCACAATTGGTCGCGGCGGTGCTCCTGCACACGCGGCACTCCTTTCTCAGCCACCGAAGAGTTTGAAGGGCGGTCTGCGTGTAACCGAACAAGGCGAAATGATCCGCTTTAAACTGGGTCTACCTGAAGTGGCGGTCAACAGCTTTAACATGTACGCCAGCGCTATTTTGGAAGCCAACTTGCTACCCCCACCAGAGCCTAAAAATGAGTGGCGTGCGCTGATGGATATTCTGTCGGAAATTTCATGTAATGCTTACCGAAAAGTCGTACGTGGTGAGCCAGACTTTGTTCCTTACTTCCGTCAAGCCACACCAGAATTAGAACTCGGCAAGCTGCCATTGGGTTCCAGACCCGCCAAACGTAATCCTACTGGTGGAGTCGAGAGCCTGCGAGCCATTCCATGGATCTTCTCATGGAGCCAGAATCGTCTCATTCTTCCTGCTTGGTTAGGTGCGGGTGAAGCGATCCAAATTGCCATTAATGAAGGACACCAAGCGCTACTTGAAGAGATGTGCCGCGAATGGCCATTCTTCTCAACTCGCCTTGGCATGCTGGAAATGGTGTACACCAAATGCAGTGTAAGCATCGCGCGTCATTATGATGAGCGACTTGTTGAACCGACTTTGCGTCCATTGGGTGAAAAATTGCGCGCTCAATTACAGCAAGACATTAAAGTTGTGCTGAACGTTGAGAATAACGAGAACCTGATGCAAAGCGATCCTTGGGGACAAGAGTCGATTCGTCTGCGTAACATCTATATTGAACCACTCAACATGCTGCAAGCAGAACTGCTGTATCGTACCCGTCAATCAGAACTTCCTGCTCCAGAACTGGAAGAAGCCTTGATGGTGACCATTGCGGGAATTGCGGCGGGAATGCGCAATACTGGTTAACAAATCGCTAAATGTCAGTATAAAAAACTAAAAGGTCACAACTTTGTGGCCTTTTGTTTTACATTTTTGCATTATTGAGAATAATGTCAGTTTTTCGACTAATCAGCATATTTGTATTCCACTTTATGCTTATTATTTAGATATACTACGTTCCTTCTGTGATAAGTAATGTAAAGCAATCTCACAGTTAAAGTATGCAAAGACATACGCCACTCTAGGTGATAACCGGCTTTATAAGGTGACATAAGCAGACGAATTTTGCGCTGCAGGTATTTAAATGCGTTGATATGCGTGCCATTAGAAGCACAACAACCGTTTAGATAGAGGTTTATGTTGACTTAATTTTTGGATTGAAGACATGTCATTACCACACGTTATCCTTACTGTTCTTAGCACACGCGATGCAACCGGGTACGATATAACCAAAGAGTTTTCTGCTAGCATTGGCTACTTCTGGAAAGCCAGCCATCAGCAGGTATATCGTGAACTCAATAAAATGGGGGAACAGGGTTTAGTGACTTGTGTTCTGGAACCACAGGAAGGCAAACCAGATCGCAAGGTTTATTCTATAACCCAAGCTGGCCGCAGCGCTTTAGGTGAGTGGTTTGATCAACCAACCGCACACCCAACCGTGCGTGATGAGTTTAGTGCGAAATTGATGGCTTGTTCAGTACAATCGGCAGAACCTTACCGTCTGCAACTGGCTGAACTGGTTGAAGAATCGCGTAAACTGGTCGCTCACTATCAGGAAATCGAAGCCGCTTATTACGCTAACCCAGCCGTGTTAGACAAGCAGCAACGTTTAGAGCGTTTAACGCTACGTCGTAATTTACTGGTTCGCCAAGCATGGATTCAATGGGCGGACGAAGTGTTGGCAGAATTGAACGCGATGGCATAAGCCAAGCCAAACCTGTCGATGTAAAAAAGGATGATGTCACCATCATCCTTTTTATTTTTTGCTCAAGGGAGGAATGCGCACTTAAATACCGTGAGAGCAGAGATAGAGAGAGTCTCTAGATACCATCACCGCCGATAAATGTCTGCGAACGACCATTAAACTGCTGATCCATATCCAAAGAAGGCTTATCCGATTGTGGCCGTCCCACAATTCGAGCTGGAACCCCAGCAACTGTAGTATGGGGCGGTACAGCTTGTAACACGACCGAGCCAGAACCAATCTTCGCGCCTTCACCGACCTCAATGTTACCTAAGATTTTCGCGCCCGCACCAATCATCACCCCTTCACGAATTTTCGGGTGGCGATCGCCGCACTCTTTACCTGTACCGCCAAGCGTAACGTCCTGCAAAATCGATACATCATCTTCTACCACGGCGGTTTCACCAATCACGATCCCCGTCGCGTGATCGAGCATGATGCCGCGACCAATACGCGCTGCAGGGTGAATATCCACCTGACACGCCACTGATATCTGATTTTGGAAATAGGTCGCGAGCGCCTTACGCCCTTGTCGCCATAACCAGTTAGCCACCCGATAGCCTTGTAAAGCGTGATAGCCTTTTAGGTAAAGTAGCGGCATTGAGTACATAGAGACGGCAGGATCGCGGTTGACTGTCGCGCAAATATCACACGCCGCCGCTTCTGAGATACTCGGATCGGCAGCAAACGCTTCTTCAATCACTTCTCGTACTGCCATCGCAGGCATGGAGGCAGTGTTCAAACGGTTGGCCAGAATATAGCTCAAGGCCGCTTTTAAACTGTCATGCTTAATAATGGTGGCATGGTAAAAACTGGCGAGCATCGGCTCTTGCTCGGCTTGCTCGCGAGCTTCAGCGACAATAGTTTGCCAAACCTTGGTGTGTGCGCACTGTTTCATTACTTACTCAGTCCTAATCAAGACAGGGCAAGCTATACCCTATCGATTCAATTCCATCTCTTGCGCTGCGGATTAACGCTCCATCTTCTTATCTCGTGCCAGCAAATCCTGAGCGGCGAGTCGCGCATCTTTTCCTTGATACAATACTTGGTAAATTTGTTCAACTATCGGCATCTCAACGCCCATTCGTTTCGCTAGCATCCACACTTCTTTGGTGTTGCGATACCCTTCAACCACTTGGCCGATATCGGTTTGCGCGGTATCCACATCTTTACCTTGACCTAGTGCCAAACCAAAACGGCGGTTACGCGATTGGTTGTCAGTACAAGTCAGCACTAAATCACCTAATCCTGCCATACCCATAAAGGTTTCCGGCTGCGCGCCTAAAGCGGCGCCTAAGCGGCTCATTTCCGCCAAACCACGAGTGATAAGAGCGGTTCGCGCATTCGCGCCAAAGCCAATACCATCAGACATCCCCGCACCAATCGCAATCACGTTTTTTACCGCGCCGCCAAGCTGCATACCGATAAAGTCACTGTTGGCGTACACACGGAAAGTTTTGCTGCAGTGAATTTTCTCTTGCAGGTCACGTACAAATTGCGCATCCGGCGAAGCCACTGAAATCGCGGTTGGCATCCCCATCGCCAGCTCTTTGGCAAAAGTAGGACCAGAAAGCACCGCAAGGGGGTAGCTATCACCAAGTACATCATGGGCGACATCTTGGAGTAGCCGTCCAGTCTCAGGCTCTAGCCCTTTGGTTGCCCAGCAAATGCGGCTATCCGCACGCAGGTGTGGCTGCAAACTTTTCAACACGATACCAAACACATGGCTAGGCACTACCACCAGCAGATCACGGCTCGCTTGCACCGCTTTTTGCAAGTCAGTTTCCACAATCAGAGTGTCAGGAAAAGCAATTCCGGGCAAAAATTCATGGTTAGCGCGGTCAGCGTCAAGGCGCGCCATATGCTCTGCATCATGTCCCCACAGGACGATATTTGCGCCATTGCGCGCCAAAGAGATCGCCAGTGAGGTACCGTAGGAGCCCGCACCTATCACGGTCATTTCAACAGGTTTTCCGTAGCTATTGTGGTTCTGTGTTTCGCTCATTGTTCCGCCTATCGATAACGAAGTTGTGCTCTATTCTATACCCAAACATAGGCTATTGCAGTCTGCACCTTCTTCGCCAAGGCTGTCTCAGATAAAGAGTGCAAAAACCAATACTCGAGTGATAAACAAAAAATGCACATCGCGGTGGCGCTGTGCATTTTATTCTTACTGAAAACTCAATCGCGCGAATTATGCGTTCGCCGTTGCGCCTTCTTGAGCTTGCTGTTGCAGGTAGTTCATGAACAGCGCGTCAAAGTTAACTGGAGCAAGGTTCAGTTGTGGGAAAGTGCCTTTCACCACTAGGCTTGAAATGGTTTCACGTGCGTATGGGAACAGGATGTTCGGGCAGAAAGCACCCAAGCAATGGGCCAATTGGCCTGCTTCCATCTGCTCTGCACTGAAGATACCCGCTTGTTGTACTTCACACAGGAATGCGGTCTCTTCTGCGTTTTTCACAGTCACTGTCAGGCGCAGTACCACTTCGTAAACGCCTTGGCCCAGTTCACGGCTTTGCGTGTCGAGATCCAGTTTGACATCTGGGTTCCACTCTTTTTGGAACATCACTGGTGAGCTTGGCGCTTCAAAAGAGACATCTTTTAGATAGATACGTTGGATAGCAAACTGTTGTTGTGGGGCTTGTGCTGCTTCAGCCATGATTTCATCCTTAATTCAGATAATTCGGTTCAAAGGTCAATGTGTCCTGAGACTAACTGAGAGTGTGTGCGATCACTAGGTGGGCAAGCCATTACGTGGTAGATATCACAACTCTGAGCGTCAAGCGCTGATCTTTTCACCAGCGCCGACGGGGTGCTCTAAGGATTTAGCGTTTACCGCGTACCAAAGGCAGGTTAGCTTCATTCCAAGCAATCAAGCCATTTTTAAGAAGATTGACCTTCTCAAAACCGGCTTTGGTCAGTAAATCTGCACTTTCACGTGCGGTTTGACCTGTTTTGCATACCACAATAATGGGGTTCGATTTATGGCTTTCAAGGCCAGCCAAGTTACCCGCCTTGATGTCTGACGGCAAAATGTGAATTGCGTCGGTAATGTGGCCTTGTTTGAATTCATCTTTACTACGGATGTCGACTACTATGCCGTTTTCACGGTTAATCAACAGAGTGGCTTGGGTGGCCGTGACTTCTTGATAAGCCGCGGTGGCCGATTTGTAGATGCTGGCGATTAACGCAACCAAAATACCGATCCAAGCCAGTGAAAGGATCATATTTTGCTGAAAAAACTCAATGTACTCTTGCATATCCTGTGCTCTTGCAATGGGGATTCAAATCAGACAAGGAGTATAACGAGGTTGGCAGCATGACGCGAGCGCTTACCTCGTTAAAACTGGGCCTGAACAGGGTGAATATGTTGCAAACTGAGAATCCGATCAGGCTCGAGGGAACGGAAAGGCGGTGACCTTATCAATATGATCCTCGCCAAGCGCCAACATGATCAAACGATCAATACCCAAAGCCACCCCAGCACATTCTGGCAAACCGGCCTCCAGCGCCGCAATCAGATGGTAATCAATCGGTTGCTCTGTCAATCCCATCTCTAAACGCTTGGCATTATCCGCTTTAAAACGGGCTAACTGCTCGGCAGGGTTATCCAATTCATGGAAGCCGTTCGCGAGCTCAATCCCTTTAAAATAGACTTCGAAGCGATCAGCCACGCGCGGATCCGCCGGATTAATTTTGGCCAGCGCCGCTTGTGAAGCAGGAAAATCATACACAAATGCTGGTGTGATTTGGCCAATTTTAGGCTCAATGCCAATGCTAAACAGCAGTTGTAATAAGGTGTCACGATCCTCTTCAGGCTCTGCGATATCACTTAAACCCAGCGTTGCAGCCACTTGCTTTAACTCACGCATCTCCCCTTCGAGTGGGCAAACGCCAAGCACATTCAAAAACGCTTCTTGGTAAGTCATTCGCTCGGCACTGCCGCAACGCAGCACCAATTGCAATAAGGCGTCCATTTCATCCATCAAGGCATGGTGATCAAAACCAATCCGATACCATTCCAACATGGTGAATTCTGGATTGTGGTAACGGCCATTTTCTTCGTTACGAAAAGCTTTACCCAGCTGGTAAATACAACCACTGCCCGCGGCCAACAAACGCTTCATATGAAATTCAGGGCTGGTCATCAAGTGCAGTGCGCTGCCTTTGGCATACCCCGGCCCGACAAATTCCGTTTTAAACGTGTGCAGATGGATGTCCGTCACCGTGGCGTGGCTCATGGCTGGCGTTTCGACTTCCAGCACATTGCGCTCAGCAAAAAATTCACGAATCTGACGCAACAAGGTCGCGCGTTGTTTTAATTGGCTTATTGATGCGGTCGGCATCCAATCGGAATTAGTCATCGGTGGCTCATCACAAGAAACAGAGATAACGAATTGTACTCTTTCAGAACAAAAAGCCAAACTCAATTGTGACACCAGTCACATATAGGGCAAATAGTATGCTTAAGTTTGCAATACCGAAGCAAAAGCCCAACAGAATCAATTTTTCATTCTTCAAGCTCTCCTACACTACCCCTACCACTTAATGGGTGGTCAGGTGTTGAGTCAGTGAGTTCCATCTCAGTAACTTCCAAATCAATACTTTGAAAACTCTAGGTACTGAAACGAACTCAGTCCATAAAATAAAATAATCACACTGGAGGATAACTGTGCAAATTCTCACCACAGATATCGCAGTCATCGGCGCTGGTGGCGCTGGTCTTCGTACTGCTATTGCAGCGGCAGAAGCAAACCCTCATTTAGAAGTTGCTCTGATTTCTAAAGTTTATCCAATGCGTTCTCACACAGTCGCAGCCGAGGGTGGCTCCGCAGCAGTTATCAAGGATGAAGATAGTCTAGATAACCACTTCAACGATACCGTTGGCGGTGGTGACTGGCTATGTGAACAGGATGTTGTTGAATACTTTGTTGCCAATGCAACCCGCGAAATGATCCAGATGGAGCAATGGGGTTGTCCTTGGAGCCGTAAAGAGAATGGTGAAGTCAACGTACGTCGCTTCGGCGGCATGAAAGTTGAGCGCACATGGTTTGCTGCTGATAAAACCGGCTTCCACATGCTGCACACCCTGTTCCAAACTTCAATGAAGTACCCACAAATCAAGCGATTGGATGAGTACTTTGTGGTGGATTTGCTGGTTGATGAAGGTGAAATCCAAGGTTTGATTGCGATTCATATGTCGGAAGGCGAGCTGGTCACCATTAAAGCTAAGTCGGTTGTTCTAGCCACTGGCGGTGCGGGTCGCGTTTACCACTGCAATACTAACGGCGGCATCGTGACCGGTGATGGTATGGCGATGGCTTTCCGTCACGGTGTTCCTCTGCGTGATATGGAATTCGTTCAATACCACCCAACAGGCCTACCAGGCACGGGGATTCTGATGACCGAAGGTTGTCGTGGTGAAGGCGGTATTATCGTCAACAAACATGGCTACCGTTACCTGCAAGACTACGGTATGGGCCCTGAAACTCCAGTGGGTCAACCAAAGAACAAATACATGGAACTGGGTCCGCGTGACAAAGTTTCTCAAGCCTTCTGGCATGAGCAGCAAAAAGGCAACACCATCAAACACCCACTGGGTGATGTGGTACTGCTTGACCTGCGCCACTTAGGTGAAGAATACCTGCAAGAGCGTCTGCCATTCATCTGTGAGCTGGCCAAAGCGTATGTGAACGTTGACCCAGCAAAAGAGCCGATTCCAATTCGTCCAACCGTGCACTACACCATGGGTGGTATCGAAACCAATGGCGAATGTGAAACCCGCATTAAAGGTCTGTTCGCCGTGGGTGAATGTGCGTCTGTTGGTCTGCATGGTGCGAACCGTTTAGGTTCTAACTCACTAGCGGAATTCGTAGTCTTTGGCCGCGTTGCTGGTGAAAAAGCGGTTGAGCGCGCTGCAGAGTTTAAAGGCTGGAATGAAAAAGCCATCGCCGCACAAGTCAAAGCAGTTGAAGATCGCATCGCAGCACTGATGCAGCAAGAAGGCGATGAAAATTGGGCAACCATCCGTACAGAAATGGGTCACACCATGGAAGCGGGTTGTGGTATCTACCGTCAGGAAGATCTGATGCAAGAAACCATCGACAAACTGGCCGAGTTGAAAGAGCGTTACAAGCGCATCAGCATCAAAGACAAAGGCAAAGTGTTCAACACGGATCTGCTGTACGCGATTGAAGTGGGTTACGGTCTGGATGTGGCAGAAGCCATGGTTCACTCCGCTATCTTGCGTAAAGAATCGCGCGGCGCACACCAACGTCTTGATGAAGGTTGCACCGAGCGTGATGACGTGCAATTCCTCAAACACTCTTTGGCATTCTATCAAGAAGGTCAAACACCGAAGATCGATTACAGCCCAGTGAAAATCACCAAGTCGCAGCCAAAAGCGCGTCTGTACGGTGAAGCAGCCGAAAAAGCTGCCGCAGCTGAAGCGGCCGGAAAAAGCGTAGAGGAGCAAAAATAATGTCAGCACAACGTATTCAAAAAGTGGACATTCTGCGCTACGACCCAGCCAACGATGCAGAGCCACACATGCAACGCTTCGAAGTTCCGTTTGATGAAACTATGTCGGTACTGGATGCGATTGGCTATGTGAAAGATCACTTAGATAAAGATCTTTCTTACCGCTGGTCATGTCGCATGGCGATTTGTGGCTCTTGCGGCATCATGGTTAATGGTGTACCAAAACTGGCATGTAAGAGCTTCTTACGTGATTACCCAGAAGGCGTAAAAATTGAGCCACTGGCCAACTTCCCCATCGAGAAAGACCTGATCGTGGATATGACGCCGTTCATCGAGCGCCTAGAAGCGATCAAGCCATACATCATAGGTAACGATCGTAAGCCTGAAGACGGCACTAACCTGCAGACTCCAGAGCAAATGGCACGCTACAAGCAGTTTGCTGGTTGTATCAACTGTGGTTTGTGTTATGCAGCTTGTCCACAGTTTGGTCTAAACCCTGAGTTCTTAGGCCCTGCGGCACTCACTCTGGCGCACCGCTACAACCTCGATAGCCGTGACAACGGTAAAGCCGAGCGTATGAAGCTTATTAACGGTGATAATGGCGCTTGGGGTTGTACCTTCGTGGGTTACTGCTCTGAAGTGTGTCCAAAACACGTTGACCCAGCGGCAGCCGTAAACCAAGGCAAAGTGGAGTCCTCATTAGACTTCGTGATCGCGATGTTGAACCCAGATGGTTCACCGAAGAAAGTGGAGGCCTAAGGATGAGTAACCGTAAACCTTATGTTCGTGAAATGAAACGCACTTGGTGGAAGGATCATCCTTTCTACCGCTTCTACATGGTGCGTGAAGCGACGGTTCTGCCATTGATCCTGTTTACCCTGTTCCTCACCGTTGGTTTAGGTTCTCTGGTGAAAGGCCCTGAAGCATGGCAAACCTGGTTGGATTTTATGGCTAACCCACTCGTCATTGCGATCAACCTAGTGGCGCTGGCGGGAAGCTTATTCCATGCGCAAACCTTCTTTAGCATGATGCCACAAGTCGTGCCTATTCGTTTAGGCGGCAAACTGGTTGATAAAAAGATCATCGTGCTAGCACAGTGGGCGGCCGTGGCCTTTATCTCACTGATTGTTCTTATTGTGGTGTAAGGAGCTTATTGTGATTAATACCAACCCAAAACGTTCAGACGAACCCGTATGGTGGAGCCTGTTTGGTGCTGGTGGCACTTGGTTTGCCATGATCACCCCGATTACCGTTCTGGTACTGGGCATTCTTGCGCCACTGGGAGTGATTGATGCCGAAGCACTGAGCTATGAGCGCGTATCTAGCTTTGCAACCAGCATCATTGGTGCACTGTTCATCATCGGTACCTTAGCTCTACCAATGTGGCATGCCATGCACCGTGTTCACCACGGGATGCATGATTTGAAATTCCACACCGGTGTGGCAGGGAAAATCGCTTGCTACGGCTTTGCAACCATCATCTCCGCACTGGCGGTCGTGTTTATCTTCATGATCTAACATGAAACATCAAAAAGCTGGCTGACAACAGGCCAGCTTTTTGATTGCAAGGCTAAAACTACACGCATAAAAAAACCAACCGCAAGGTTGGTTTTTTCTTGTTACCGAGGTGATTACTTCACACGGCCAACGTATTCTGCAGAGCGAGTGTCCACTTTGATCACTTCGCCAATCTGTACGAAGAGAGGTACACGAACGACAGCGCCGGTAGACAGAGTCGCTGGTTTGCCGCCAGTACCTTGAGTGTCACCTTTCACGCCTGGATCCGTTTCAGTCACTTCTAGCTCAACGAAGTTTGGTGGAGTGACCGCGATTGGGTTACCATTCCACAGCGTCAGCATACAAGTGTTGTTTTCTACCAACCATTTCGCATTCTCGCCAACCGCTTTTGCATCTGCAGCAAGCTGTTCGAAGGTGCTGTTGTTCATGAAGTGGTAGAATTCGCCATCGTTGTACAGGTAATCCAGATCGATATCGACAACATCAGCAACTTCCGCTGTGTCACCCGATTTAAAGGTTTTTTCCAGAACTTTACCAGTAAGCAGCTTACGGATTCTCACGCGGTTGAATGCCTGACCTTTACCTGGTTTTACATACTCGTTTTCGAGAATGACACAAGGCTCGTTATCAAGCATAATTTTGAGACCGCCTTTAAATTCATTCGTGCTAACAGTAGCCATTTTTTCCTCTTACTATCTTCGAGTTAAAATCAATGCCGCACATCATAACCCGAAAAGTCATTTCTGTTGAGCAAAACTGGTTGCAACAGCTGGCAAACGCGATCTCCGATCCTCTGCAATTATTGCAGCAACTTGAGATCGATCCTTCGCCATGGCAAGACGGATTTGAAGCGCGCAAACTGTTTGCGCAGCGGGTGCCGCAAAGTTTTGTCGATCGCATGCAAAAAGGCAATCCTGCCGACCCACTTTTACGGCAAGTTTTACCGCTGAGTGCCGAATTTGAGATCCATCCCGGCTACTCGCATGACCCTCTGGATGAACAAAACAATACCGTGCCCGGCTTGCTGCACAAATATAAAAATCGCTGCTTATTGATCGTCAAAGGCGGTTGTGCCATCAACTGCCGTTATTGCTTTCGCCGTCATTTTCCCTATGAAGATAACAAAGGCAGCAAAAGCGCTTGGCAACAAAGTCTCGATTACATTGCGCAAAATCCACAGCTCAACGAAGTGATTTTCTCCGGCGGCGATCCGTTAATGGCCAAAGATCATGAACTTGCATGGCTGATGGAGCGTATCGCAGCAATTCCGCACATCAAACGGTTACGCATTCACTCGCGATTACCCGTGGTGATCCCCGCGCGCATCACCGATGAATTGGTTGAACTGTTCGCGCAAACCCGCTTGCAAGTACTGCTGGTGACACACATCAACCACGCCAATGAGATCAATCTTGAGCTTAAACAGCAGATGGCCCGTTTGCGAGCCGTCAATGTCACCTTACTCAATCAAGGTGTGTTGCTCAAAGGGGTCAATGACACGGTTGACGCACAAGTGTCGCTCAGCGAAACCTTGTTTGATGCAGGCATTCTGCCTTATTACTTGCATGTGTTGGATAAGGTGCAAGGCGCGGCGCATTTTTACGTCAGTGATGATAAAGCAAGGCAGATTATGGCAGGCTTGATTGAGCAGGTGTCAGGCTATCTGGTACCGAAATTAACTCGAGAAATCGGTGGCAGGCCCAGCAAAACACCGCTTGATCTGCATCTTGAATAAAGAAAAAAGCGTTGCCTAGGCAACGCTTTTTGTATCATTACTTCGCAAAGTTAATGATTGGGAAACACTTAAAGAAACCGTTGTCCGCACAGTTGATCAAACCAATCTGTACGCCTTCAATTTTTTCCGTTTTGTTGAATAGGCCAAACTGCACTGTTGAAGTGTTCGAGAAGTTGGCCGCACCTAAGTCAACGAGAGTGTTACCTTCTGAGTAGTTCACAAAGCTCAAGTTCGCGCCTTTCACATCATGAGTCAGGTTCACAAAACCTAGGTTCGCACCGTAAGTATTACCCGTGTTCCAGTTCAAAAGACCCAGAGATGCACCCGTCATCTCTTGGTTCACTTTGCTTGCACCGAAGAATAAGCCAAAGTTCACACCTGTGGTTTTGTCAGTTTCAGACAGGCCAAGAATCGAGAAATCAACCCCTTTGACTTCATTCACTTTACCGTGCAGTGCCGACAAACGTACACCCGCAACTTGGTTCGCATCTGGCGTGTTGAAATTATCGATAGAAGAGAACATAACTGGTGTTGAAGCCAATGCGGCTGGTGCAGCCATCGCTGCAGTAAGCGCCATCAAAGCAAACGGCTTGTTCATAAAAATAACCTCCAATCAGGATGGATAAGGGGGAAAACTAGGCAACATTATCCATATCTTGCATAAGGTAATGTGAATATTGTGTCATTTTTCCGCGCAGTTTATGGTCATGTTCTTGGTCATGCTGACCAAGCTTAACCAAGCTTAACCATGCTTTAGCATAACCACGGCATAAAAAAACCGGAGCTTGGGCTCCGGCTTTTCCTGCTAAGGGGGATGATTACATCATGCCGCCCATGCCACCCATGCCCATGTCTGGCATTGCTGGTGCATCTTTCTTCGGCAGCTCAGTGATCATCGCTTCAGTGGTGATCATCAGACCCGCAACAGACGCTGCGAATTGCAGAGCAGAACGAGTTACTTTGGTTGGATCCAGAATACCCATTTCGATCATGTCACCGTACACGCCCGTTGCCGCGTTGTAACCGTAGTTACCTTCACCTGCACGCACATTGTTGGCAACCACTGATTCTTCGTCACCCGCGTTTTTCACGATTTGACGCAGTGGCGCTTCCATCGCACGTAGTGCGACACGGATACCCACGTTTTGCTCTTCGTTGTCACCCACCAGAGAAGAGAGTTTAGAAGCTGCACGGATCAGGGCTACACCACCACCCGCAACAACGCCTTCTTCTACCGCTGCGCGAGTCGCGTGCAGCGCGTCTTCTACGCGATCTTTCTTCTCTTTCATTTCCACTTCGGTTGCTGCGCCCACTTTGATTACTGCAACGCCGCCAGCCAGTTTTGCTACGCGCTCTTGCAGTTTCTCTTTGTCGTAGTCAGAAGTGGCTTCTTCGATTTGTTGACGGATCTGCGCAACACGACCTTGGATCGCGGCTTGATCGCCAGCACCATCGATGATGGTTGAGTTCTCTTTGGTGATAGAAACGCGTTTCGCTTGGCCTAGGTCTTCCAGAGTCGCTTTTTCCAGCTCCAGACCGATCTCTTCAGAGATCACAACACCGCCAGTCAAGATCGCGATATCTTGTAGCATCGCTTTACGACGATCGCCAAAGCCAGGAGCTTTAACCGCTGCCACTTTCACGATGCCGCGCATGTTGTTGACAACCAGAGTCGCCAGCGCTTCGCCTTCCACATCTTCAGCCACGATCAGCAGTGGACGAGAGGCTTTCGCTACACCTTCCAGTACTGGCAACAGTTCGCGGATGTTAGAGATTTTCTTATCCACCAGCAGGATGAATGGGTTATCCAGTTCTACACTGCCTGATTCTTGGTTGTTGATGAAGTACGGTGACAGGTAGCCACGGTCAAACTGCATACCTTCAACCACATCCAGCTCGTCTTGTAACGCTTGGCCTTCTTCAACGGTGATCACGCCGTCGCGACCCACTTTTTCCATCGCTTCAGCAATGATGTTACCCACGCTAGAGTCTGAGTTAGCAGAGATAGTACCTACTTGCGCAATCGCTTTAGTATCGGCACAAGTCACTGACAGTGCTTTCAACTCTTCTACTGCAGCGATAACCGCTTTATCGATACCGCGCTTCAGATCCATTGGGTTCATGCCTGCCGCTACCGCTTTTAGGCCTTCGTTCACAATCGCTTGAGCCAGTACGGTTGCTGTGGTTGTACCGTCACCCGCAGCGTCGTTGGCTTGAGAAGCGACTTCTTTGACCATTTGTGCGCCCATGTTCTGGAATTTGTCTTCCAACTCAATTTCACGCGCAACCGATACACCATCTTTAGTAATGGTTGGTGCACCGAAAGATTTGTCGAGAACTACGTTACGGCCTTTAGGACCTAAGGTCACTTTTACCGCATCGGCCAGAATGTTTACGCCTTCTAGCATTTTTACACGAGCGTCATTACCAAAACGTACGTCTTTAGCAGCCATTTTTCATTTCCTTTCTAAATTCAGTTATTGATTTCGTTGGGATTCAGAATCAATTATTCAACGATTGCCAAAATGTCATGTTCAGCCAAGATCAGCACTTCTTTGCCATCGATCTTTTCTGTTTTTGTGCCGTAGCTTTCTGCGAAGATCACGGTGTCGCCTACTTTCACGTCCAAAGGTTGAACTGAACCGTTCTCTAGAATGCGGCCTTTACCAACTGCCAACACTTTACCGCGCGTTGATTTTTCCGCCGCAGAACCAGTTAGAACAATTCCACCAGCAGATTTTGATTCAACTTCTTGGCGTTCAACGATCACTCGGTCATGTAATGGACGAATATTCATCGGTCGTCTCTCCTGATTTAATTTTCCGTATGGTTGATAAAACGCTGATCATCAGCATGTGTCACATATGTGGGGGAACTTGCAGCATATCCCAAGGGGGCAAGCGTAAAAAAACGTGATTAATTTAACATTTTCAAACAGCAAATCGATCTGAGCAGGGTGGCGCTTTCGATCCTGCCGGTGATCGACGGCAGCCCGCTAGCGAGTCCTTAGGCATAGTAAATAGTTTGCTTTATTAAATTCGCATTCCATAATAACGGCAGCATAAAGAGGCACCGATCCAGCAACACCCAAAATGAATGGTGACAGACGCAATGACTCCGCTTAGAAACCACACCTTGTTAGGAAAATAAGAGACGATGAAAACGGTTGACCGCATTCTTCACACGCTCAAACGTGAAGGCACAGTAACCGCCAAACAGTTGGCTGAAGACCTAGGTATCACTACCATGGGCGCTCGTCAGCATTTACAAAGTCTGGAAGAAGAAGGTGTGCTGGCGTTTCATGATGTGAAAGTCAAGGTCGGTCGTCCGACTCGCCATTGGTCTTTAACCGCGAAAGGACACAATCAGTTTGCCGATCGTCATGGTGAGCTGACCATTCAAGTGATTGATGCGGTCGAGCATATTTTTGGTAAAGAAGGACTCGCCAAGGTGGCGGCGGAACGGGAAGCCCAAACCTTTGCTGCCTATCACAACGCCTTAGTGGGGTGCCACTCTCTACAAGAAAAACTCGAAGCTTTGGTTACCCTGCGTGAACAAGAAGGCTATATGGCCGAGTTAGAGCCGACGGCCGACGGCTTTATTTTGATTGAAAACCACTGCCCGATTTGCAAAGCAGCCACCCGCTGTCCCAGCCTGTGCCAATCTGAGTTGAATGTTTTTCGCCGTTTATTGGGCGAAGAATGCCATATCGAACGCCGCGAACACATTGTCGCCGGAGAGCGTCGCTGCACCTACTTTATTGCCGCGCGATAATCTCTCTCATGCTGTTTTTCGCCCTTTTCGTCTTATTTATAAGAAGGGCGATATTCGTTCCGCCGAACTGCGCAAAAATCGCTTAAGCTAGTATTGTTGACAAAAGCATCAGTTTAGCCAAAGGCGGAGGATTGCCACATGACGCCCCCACACTCACCCGAACCCTGTAATCAGGTGCTACCACCCTTTGATGAGTTGGTCGCCCTCGCAAAGCACCATCCTGATGCTTTTGATCAGTTTAAGAAGGAGATGTGCGAAGAGATGATCCTCTCTGCCTCGCACGCCATGCAGCAAAGGCTTTGGGCACAGCAGAGCCATATTGATCGCGTGGTGGGTCAATGTAAAAACCCCGTACACGCCAACGTAACTTTAATGCGTGAACTGAGCCAACAAATGGTGCGTTTTCGCAATGCATTGGAGGGCGATTTGCAGCAAGAAACCGTCGCGGATGTGGTGCCGTTTCGCCCGAGAATGGTTCAAGACGACGGCTGGCGATAACGCTCTCAGCCGAGATGGCAAAAGTGGCAAGAAACAATCACCACCGCTAAAAGCGGTGGTTTAGGGATGACAATAAAGAGAGGAGAGAAACCTCCTCTCTTACGCATTTGATACCGCTTATTGCTAGACTAGCTTTTTTTGATCCACTTCGGATCGGGGCCAAAACGGTTACTGCCATCCGTGCCAGAAAGAAATCCGCACTCCACCAAAATCCATGCACCACACAGTAACGCCACAAACGAGATAAGTGTTTCCAGCATCCCGGGTTGGGTATTCACGGCCAATTCTCCTGCCGGAATCGTCATGCGGCCAATCACAAGCGGCACATTGAGTAGCAACCACCAGCTGGATTTGTCACGATCATGCCAACGCTTAGCGGTAATCGCCAAATCTGGCACTAGGACTACTAGCAGAAAAACCGGCAAGATCAGGTGCGCAACATCGGGAAATAGCAGATTCGATCCCATTGCAAAGCCGGCAATCATGGCGTAGTAGCAAATATTCCACAGCCAGAAAGCTTGGCGACCAATACGCCCCTGAAAAGAAAACAACAGTGTTTGTAACGACATGACTTTTACCTAAACAAGGTCATCGATTGATGACTTTTTGAAAGCAGTCTGTATCCATATCTCGAATATTAATGGTCAAACTGCGCACATGGCTGGCTTTCGCCGCCAGAATCTCCATCAGCTTACGCGATAACTCTCGCTTTTGCTCAGGACTGCGTCCTGCCAGCAACTCAAAACTGAGGTGAATAAAATCAACGCTGTCGCCTTCATCCCCAATCAACCAATGGTGGCAGCGCAGCGCGCGAGATTTTACCGAACTTATTTCAAACAGTCCTGAATCAATCGCGGCTCGATGCAAATCTTCCAGCAATCCTTGCACATTGATGCGTTCATCGACTGAGTTTGAGTATTCCATAACGAGATTAGGCATTGGCAGTTCCTTGCTAACGGTGGATAAAAGTGGTTCCGACTTAGAGAGAGGGATAGTAATAACAAGTTAAACCACAAAAACCGAGCCACTACCGAATAATCTGTCACTCAGATCACTCGATTGCTGATTTGTCGCGTCAGTGAGATCCCATAAAGACATGATACGAGTCATGATCTGACGAATTTATTCTGCTATAGTCCTGCGAGTTTATTTTTTACATTGATTAGATATGGAGATATTCCTATGCGTCGTCCTGTTGTGATGGGTAACTGGAAACTGAATGGCAGCAAAGCTATGGTCACTGACCTGCTAAACGGCTTGAATGCAGAACTTGAAGGTGTTGCAGGTGTTGATGTTGTCGTTGCGCCACCAGCAATGTATTTGGATCTGGCTGAGCGCCTGATCAAAGAAGGCGGCAACAAGCTGATCCTGGGTGCACAAAACACCGATACTCACAACAGTGGTGCGTACACAGGTGATATGTCTCCTGCGATGCTGAAAGATTTCGGTGCTTCGCACATCATCATCGGTCACTCTGAGCGTCGTGATTACCACAAAGAATCGGATGAGTTCGTCGCTAAGAAATTTGCGTTCCTGAAAGAAAACGGCCTAACGCCAGTCTTCTGTATCGGTGAAACTGAAGCGCAAAACGAAGCGGGCGAAACAGAAGCGGTATGTGCTCGCCAAATCAACGCAGTGATCGATGCTTACGGCGTTGAAGCACTGAACGGCGCGATCATCGCTTACGAACCAATCTGGGCAATCGGTACGGGTAAAGCCGCGACAGCAGATGATGCACAGCGTATCCACGCGTCAATCCGTGCACTGATCGCTGCGAAAGATGCTGCAGTGGCAGAGCAAGTGATCATCCAGTACGGCGGTTCTGTAAAACCAGAAAACGCAGCCTCTTACTTTGCACAACCAGACATCGACGGTGCGCTGGTTGGCGGTGCATCACTGGATGCGAAAGGCTTTGCCGCGATCGCCAAAGCCGCAGCAGAAGCGAAAAAAGCGTAATTTGCGATTCTCGCCACTGATCGTTCAAGGCCAGCATAATGCTGGCCTTGTTGTTTTTAGCCCCTCGCAATTCACTCCCTAGGCTGCCTTCCCTAGTCCCTGTTTTTAAGTTCAGGTATGCTAGGCACCTTGTTTCCCTTCGTTGCCCAGCTTATGCACGATAAACACGGCCTGCTTTCTGCCCCCATCCCCCTCGTTTTACGGCAAATGACCGTACCGATGATTTTCGGCTTGGTGGCCATTTTGATGTTCAACCTCGTCGATACTTTCTTTATTTCCTTATTAGGCACACAGGCGCTGGCGGCAATCAGTTATACCTTTCCGGTCACCTTTGCGGTCAACTGTATTACCATGGGCATTGGGGTTGGGTTATCCACTTGCATAGGGCGCTTGCTCGGACAAGGCGATGGGCGACAAGCCGCGCGCGTGTCTAGTCATGGGTTACTGCTCGCCTTATTGCTAGTGGCCGCAGCTTCGACACTCGGTTTATTGACCATAGAACCGCTGTTTTTGCTGCTTGGTGCCAGCCATGAGCTGATCCCTCTTATCAAAGAGTACATGGTGGTGTGGTACCTCACGATTCCCCTGCTCGTGCTACCTATGGCCGGTAACAGCGCGATTCGCGCCACTGGCGATACCAAAACACCCGCCAAAATTATGATGCTGGCGGGGCTGATTAACGGCGCGCTCGACCCACTGCTGATTTTTGGCTACGGCCCATTTCCTGAACTCGGCATCCAAGGTGCTGCGATTGCTAGCGCTTTCTCTTGGTTGGGGGCATTAATCGGCTCACTCTATTTGCTGATCAAGCGTGAAAAACTGCTCGCCATACCATCGCTGCCTCATCTGCGCGATGACTGGCAACAGATTTTAAAAATCGGCACTCCGGCTGCGCTTTCTACCGCAATGAACCCAATTTCTGGCGCACTGCTGATGATCATGCTCTCAAGCCACGGCACTGCAGCGGTGGCCGCGTATGGTGCAGCGCAGCGCATTGAGTCGATTCTGATTTTGGTACTGATGTCGCTCACGTCTGCCCTCACCCCCTTCATGGCGCAAAATCTTGGGGCGCAAAATCCTGCACGCAGCTTTGCCGGACTCTTTCTGAGCCTACGCTTTTCTCTGCTGTTTCAACTGATGGTGTTTATCATGATGGTACCGCTGAGCATTCCACTGGCAGCGCTGTTTTCTCAAGAGCAAGCCGTGCGCGATCTGCTGTGGCACTATCTGTTAGTCGTACCGGTCAGCTACGGCTTCCAAGGCGTGGTGATGATGTTGGTTTCCGCCCTTAACGCCTTACATCAACCACTCAAGGCTTTTCAGTGGAGCTTTATGCGCCTGTTTGTGTTCACCCTACCCGCAGCTTGGATTGGCGGCAGACTGTACAACATTGAAGGGTTATTTATCGGTATTGCGGTGGGGAACATACTGGGCGGATTATTGGGTTATCTCTATGCGCTCAGATTGCGGCGTCAAACCCTTACGCCTGATTTGGATTAAGCTCGTTACAAGCCAATAGAGAATGCATGAAAAAAGCCGATGTCAACGACATCGGCTTTTTCAATTCTTAGAGTGCGAGAGCTCGCTTACAACAACTCATCTTCCTCTTCTTCGCCCAGATCCGCGCTCAGCGGCTCTTGCGAGATGATGATGCCAGTATTGTCGGCATACAGATAATCTTCTGGTAGGAAGGTGACACCGCCGAAGTTGACTGGAATGTCCACTTCACCGATGCCTTGCGAGGTTGCGCCGACAGGAATAGAAGCAATCGCCTGAATACCGATGCTCATCTCTTCCAATTCATCCACTTCACGGACACTGCCATACACCACAATGCCTTCCCACTCATTTTCTTCCGCTAGAGCCGCCAATTCTGCATCAATTAATGCACGGCGCAGCGAGCCGCCACCGTCAATCAGCAAAATACGGCCAAGACCATCTTGCTCAAGGGTTTCACGGATCAAGCCATTATCTTCATAGCACTTAATCGTGGTGATTTGACCGGCAAACGAAGCACAGCCACCAAAGTTGCTGAACATAGGCTCCACGACATCGACTTGGTCGAGATAGATATCACACAGCGCAGAAGTATTGTATTCCATAGCTTTGTTCTCTTAGCGAAAGTCTTCCAACGAGTATATAGAGTGATTGAGTCATTGCAATGACAGAGTGCAAATTAACTTGTCAGAGTTTGGGCAATGATCACTCCAACAAACAAAAGGTTGGTGATCACCGACGTTTTCACCACCACGGGCATCATGGGGGCAATTTGCGCGGGTTGCTCGGTAAACCAGACGGCTCGACCGTGACGAGTCACCACCGACAAACAGAGCAAAAAGGGCAAGCTGATCCACAGTGGTTTGTCTTGTAAAACGAGGTAACCAGCAAACGCGGCAACGGCACCAAACAACAAAGCAAAGTGATACTGCTTCGCACGCACTTGTCCCAAGCGCACCGCCACAGTGCGTTTGCCACACTGCGCATCGTTTTCAATATCGCGCATATTGTTGACATTCAGTACCGCCACCGCCAGTAAACCGCAGCCTAACGAAGGCAATAGCAAGCTCCATTCGATATAGCCGGTGTGTAAGAAAAAACTGCCGGAGACGCCAAGCAAGCCAAAAAATAGGAATACCGATAGATCGCCAAGCCCGACATAGCCATAAGGTTTATTCCCGACGGTATAAGCAATCGCCGCTAAAATCGCCAATACGCCTAAGCCAATAAATATCAGGATATTTTGCAGGTTATCAAAGGCATACAGCACCAATGCCAAGCCTGACACCATGGTCAGAATAACATTGATCGCCATGGCGCGTTTCATATCACTTAAGCTCACCGCCCCCGATTGAATGGCGCGCATCGGTCCCAAACGAGCATGGTTGTCGGTGCCTTTCACCGCATCGCCATAATCATTGGCAAGATTGGACAGAATTTGCAGCAAAGTCGCGGTCAGCAGAGCTAACACCGCGATCAGCCAGTGAAAATTTCCCGCGGAGAAGGCTAATGCACTCCCGGTTAAAATGGAGATCAGCGCCAGAGGCAAGGTTTTCGGACGCGCGGCATCCAACCAAATTTGCACAGAGTTATTCATGATAATGAGAGTACGATCAACATGGCGTCAGTATACGCGCAAATCACCCAGATAAAAAAGCCCACCAAATTCGGGTGGGCTTTCACTTCAAAAATTAAGCAGTCTAGAGAATGAAACGGCTGAGATCTTCGTCTTCGACCAGCTCACCCAAACGCGCTTTCACGTAAGCAGCATCGATCACGAAGGCTTGGCCGGCTTTTTCTGTTGCATCAAAGGAGATTTCATCCATTAAACGCTCCAGCACAGTATGCAGACGGCGCGCACCAATATTTTCGGTGGTTTCGTTAACTTGCCATGCAGCATCCGCAATCTGCTTGATACCATCTTCGGTAAACTGCACATCCACCTGTTCGGTTTTCATCAGCGCAACATATTGCTCGGTGAGTGATGCTTTCGGCTCAGTCAGAATGCGTTTGAAGTCGTTGCTCGACAGGGCTTCCAACTCAACACGGATGGGCAAACGGCCTTGCAGCTCTGGGATCAAATCTGACGGTTTTGCTACTTGGAACGCGCCTGAGGCAATAAACAGGATGTGATCCGTTCGCACCATGCCATGCTTGGTGGATACCGTACTGCCTTCAATCAAAGGCAGCAGATCGCGCTGCACCCCTTCACGAGAAACATCGGGACCCGAGACTTCACCGCGTTTACAGATTTTGTCGATTTCATCGATAAACACGATGCCGTTGTTTTCGACATTGTAAATCGCCTGCTCTTTCAGCTCTTCTTGATTGACTAGCTTAGCGGCTTCTTCTTCCACCAAGGCTTTCAGCGCATCTTTAATCTTCATTTTGCGCTTTTTCTTGGTGTCGCCCGCGAGGTTTTGGAACAGTCCCTGCAGTTGGTTGGTCATCTCTTCCATGCCTGGAGGTGCCATGATTTCCACGCCCATCTGCGGTACAGCGACGTTAATTTCAATCTCTTTGTCGTTCAGTTGCCCTTCACGCAACTTTTTACGAAACACTTGGCGGGTGCTGGAGTTCTCCTCTTTTTGCTCTGCTTGTCCCCACGCATCGCGTGGTGGAGGCAGCAGCGCATCCAATACGCGCTCTTCCGCTAACTCTTCAGCGCGGAATTTCACTTTCTCCATCGCTTGCTGATGCGTCAGCTTCACCGCAACATCGGTCAGATCGCGGATGATCGACTCCACTTCCTTACCGACATAGCCCACTTCGGTGAATTTGGTCGCTTCAACCTTGATGAAAGGCGCATTCGCAAGCTTGGCTAAACGGCGAGCAATTTCAGTTTTGCCCACACCCGTTGGGCCAATCATCAGAATATTTTTCGGGGTCACTTCAACACGCAAGCTCTCTTCAAGCTGCATACGACGCCAACGGTTACGCAGTGCAATCGCTACGGCACGTTTGGCTTTATCTTGACCTATGATGTGGCGATTGAGCTCGCTCACTATTTCGCGGGGAGTCATTTCAGACATGATTCAAATCCTTCACTCAGCTTTTCGGGCACTATCTTGTGGTTATTTGCCGGAGACTTATTGATCTACGCAGATGCGCCTTGTGGCAACATCGCCTGCGGAATTTCGAGTTCTTCGATAGTGTGATGGTGGTTAGTAAACACGCAGATATCGCCCGCGATATTTAAGGCTTTTTCGGCGATCATGCGTGCATCAAGCTCGGTGTTTTCTAACAGAGCAATAGCAGCCGCTTGTGCATAGTTGCCACCAGAACCGATCGCAATCAGATCGTGCTCAGGCTGCAGCACATCACCATTACCGGTAATGATCAGCGATGCGGTTTCATCGGCGACCGCCAAAATGGCTTCCAAACGGCGCAGCGCGCGATCGCTTCGCCAATCTTTGGCTAGCTCAACCGCCGCTTTGGTCAGGTGACCTTGGTGCATCTGCAACTTACTTTCAAAGCGCTCAAACAGGGTAAATGCATCAGCGGTTCCACCAGCAAAGCCTGCCAGTACCTTGTTGTTATAAAGGCGGCGTACTTTACGTGCATTGCCTTTCATCACGGTATTGCCTAGCGATACCTGCCCGTCACCAGCGATGACAACTTTATTATTACGACGCACTGATACGATAGTAGTCACAAGAGGCCTCTTTAATTTTTATCGGAGAGTTACCCGCTTATATGCGGCTACCGGAAAACAATTTCAAGCCAAGCGAGAGAAGTTGACCGAATGCCAACAAAAAAGCCTGATCAACATCAGGCTTTTGGGGAATCGTTTACTGCTTTTCAGCCCAGATAGCGCAGGGCTCGATTTTTGCGCGTTGCAGTTTGTGCTTATCGCGCTCCGCATCGCGCTTAAATTTGTAAGGTCCGAGGACGACACGATACCAACTGCTGTCCGCTTTCTTACGGATATGGCTGCTGATGCCTTGGAAAGCGATATCCAGCTTACGCGCTTCGGCTTGCTCTGCGGTTTTATACGCACCACACTGCATCACGTAAGGGATATCCGACACTTCCTGCTCTTTGGCCACGACTTCAATTTCGCGATTGGGCAAGGTGTCTACGTAGTCCCACTTTTCCGTTGGCGGGGGCGGTAGCGTTTCTGTCGGCTTAGGTTTACTGCTCGATGTCGATGATGACGTCGACACCTGAGTGTTGACTTTAGGTTCCGGGTCGTTGCTGAGCAAATACAAGCCATAACCAAAGCCCGCGATGAGTACTATGGCGACTAAACCACTACGCCATGGTTTACGGCGCGGCGCTGCTTTTCTACGGGTCGGCTTCTTCGGACTACGACCGCCTCTTACATAATCTCTATTAGCCACGTTGTTGTTCGGAAATTAACAAAATTGTCCACATGTTAATGCAGATCGCTGCCAGATAACAGAGTTACGCCCAAACAACTGGCCTTATCGCCGATCTCAGCGCTGCGACAGGAACGAAAAAAGGAACCGAGTTCAAACCATTCAAGCATGAAACTCGGTTTCGAAGGTTGGTTACTTCTTGCTTGGCGGCGCAGCACTCTCACGCACGACCAACTTGGTCTCCAAAAGACGCGATCCAGCACGCACATCGTGTCCGCGAAGCAGCTCAAGCATCATCAGCATGGCTTGACGGCCAATCTCATAACGCGGCTGCGAAATGGTGGTTAATGGGGGATCGCTGTACTGGGCAAACTGAATATCGTCAAAACCGACCACAGAGAGATCTTGCGGTACGCGCAAGCCAAGTCGCTTCGCTTCCTGAATTGCGCCAATCGCCATCGTATCGTTGTGACAGAAAATCGCGGTCGGCTGCTCAGGCAATGCCAACAGCTGACGCACCGCTTTTGCCCCGGCTTCAAAAGTGAAATCGCCAAAAGTGCAGTAAGTCGGGTTCATGGTGATGCCAGCACGACGCAGCGCCTGTTGATAGCCTTGATGACGGAATTGGCACAGCGCAGCATGTTGTGGACCTGAGATCTGCGCAATCCGTTTGTGCCCAAGCTGAGTGAGATAGTTTACCGCCTCAAATGCCGAGGTCAGGTTATCAATGTGTACCGTTGGCAATTCCAGCTCTGGCGCAAATTCACACGCCATCACCATAGGCGGTAGGTTTTTCTGCTCAGGTTTACTCACATCAAACGGCAAATCTGTCCCCAGCAGCAACATACCGTCTGCCTGTTTGGTAAACACCAGATTAACGAACGAGTTCTCCCGACGCTTCTGTTGACCACTATCCCCCAACAGCACCAGATAACCGTGCTCCATCGCGGCATCTTCAATACCGCGAATGATCTCAGAAAAGTAGGGATCACAGATATCTGGCACGATAGCAACGATGGTTTTCGATTCATTACGGCGCAAATTGCGCGCCAAAGAATTGGGTGAGTAACCCGCTTCCAGCACAGCCTCTTCCACTCGTTTACGAGTGGACGACGAGACTTTCTCTGGATTCATCAACGCACGAGACACGGTCGCGGTTGAAACTCCAGCAAGCTGGGCAACATCCTTCATTGTCGCCATGTATTTTTACCCTCTTTTCTCTATCGAGTGATGTTGAGCATCACACTCATGATGACTGATCTTGTAAGACTTAACCTGCAATCAGTAAATCTTGTTCATGCTAGAAATCATGGCCATAACCATGACGTTGGGCTTAACGAAAACGATTCACTGAGTGGATTTTACCGATAGTCTAAGGGATTCAGAACAGAAAGTTACGGCGAGATTAACAAATTTTGCATAGTCACTGTGATTTTCATCACGATAATAAGCATTAATTTGCTGACAAAATTAACACACATCAGCGTTATAAAACGCGATGTGAATTAGCTCAAATCTTGCGGATCAATATCGATCGACCAGCGCACCTTGCTCGCCAGCGGTAATTGTTGCAGTGCTGGACGTGCGCTTTGCAAAATCTTCTGCATCAGGGTGCGATTCGGCGTTTGTAGTAAAAGCTGCCAACGGAATTTTCCCGCTCGTTTCGCGAGTGGCGCAGGCGTTGGCCCGAGCACCATACATTCGCTATCAAACCAAGGATTGCAGCGCAAGGTTTCGCGCACTTGACGCAAAAAATCTTCCACTTGAGCGGTGTGATTGGCTTCAGCTCGAAATAAGCTCAAGAAAGAATAAGGGGGCAACTGCGCCAGCTTACGCTCTTCCAACGCCGTCAGGGCAAAATGGTGGTAATCCTTATGCAGCAAGGCTTGTAGCAAACTGTGTTCGGGATGATGCGTTTGTAACACCACTTCGCCCGGCTTGCTGGCACGCCCTGCCCGCCCTGCGACTTGAATAAAGAGCTGAGCCAAACGCTCAGAAGCGCGAAAATCACTGCTGTACAATGAGCCATCGACATCCAACAACGCGACCAAGGTAACATCGGGGAAGTGATGTCCTTTGGCGAGCATTTGCGTACCAATCAAAATGTGATATTCGCCTTTGCGAATCGCGGTTAACGCCGATTCCAAACTGCCTTTACGCCGCGTGCTATCTCGATCAATCCGCACTGAACGATACTCAGGGAATAGAGTGTGTAATTGCGCTTCAAGCTGTTCCGTACCAACGCCGACAGTAACCAGTTGAGTCGAGCCGCACCCTTTGCATTGATGGAGAACAGGACGCTGTGAACCACAATGGTGGCAGCGCATCTCATTGCTGTGTTGATGGTAGGTGTAATAGGCATCACAGCGCTGGCACTCCGCAATCCAGCCACACTCGTGACACATCAAGGCCGGAGAAAAACCGCGGCGGTTTAAAAACAACATCACCTGATTGCCCGCCGACAAATGGCGGCGCATTTCCGCAATCAAAGGCGCAGATAGGCCACTTTCCAGATAGAGCCCTTTCACATCCAACGCGTGGTTACGTGTAGGTAGTGCATTACCAGCGCGCTGCGTCAGTTGCAAGTGATGGTATTTACCAGTGAGCGCATTATGCAACGTTTCCAAGGCTGGCGTCGCCGAGCCGAGCACAATCGGAATATTCTCCAAATGCGCGCGCATCACAGCCACATCTCGGGCGTGATAACGCAGGCTATCTTGCTGCTTGTAAGAACTATCATGTTCTTCATCAACAATAATAATGCCCAATTTGGCAAAGGGTGTGAGCAGCGCCGAGCGCGTACCAATCACAATCCCCGCCACTTTATCGCGCGCCGCCAGCCAAGCGTTGAGGCGTTCAGTGTCGTTGAGCGCCGAGTGCATCACTTCGACGGGGACATTAAAACGTTGGCGAAAACGATTGATGGTTTGTGGAGTTAAACCAATTTCCGGCACCAACACCAAGGCTTGTTCACCACGCGCCAATACCGGTGTGATGAGGTTAAGATACACCTCTGTTTTACCTGAGCCCGTTACCCCTTCTAATAAAAAACAGCCGAAACCTTGTTGGCTATTCACCGCCGCAATCGCGATCGCCTGCTCTTGATTAAGCTTAGGTTTATCGACTTTAGCTTCCAGCTCTTGCGGCCAAGGACGCGCCACAGGTTTACGCTCTTCACACTCAATCCACCCTTTTTCGACCAAGGCTTTGAGGGTCGTGCTGCTCACCTCTTCATCAAGCAAAGTTTGGTGCGATAAAGCGCCGTGCTGCAACAAATGGAGAACTTGCGCTTGTTTTACCGCGCCACGCTTCACCCCTTGCATCAGTTGCTCTTGACCAAGCGCGGTCAAACGCCACTCTTTATGGCTAGTCAGCTCTGCCGCTTTGCCTTTGCGCAGTGCGCCGGGCAAGGCATTCGCGTACGTTTCACCGAGCGGATAATGATAAAACTGGCTACACCAGTGCAGCAGAGACTGCAGTTTATCTGGCCACACGGGCGCGTCATCCAAAACGGCTTGTACGGATTTCAGTTGTTCGATAGGAAAATCGGATTGATGTGTCAGCGACTGGACAATACCGACCAAGGTTTGTCGCCCAAAAGGCACTTGCACACGACCGCCCAGCACTGGAAATAGATGAGCTGGGATCAGATAGTCGAAAGACTTATCCAGAGGTACAGGCAGGCAAACTCGGGCAATGGTGGGTCGCATCAGGGTCCAAAACAGGGAAAAATCAAACGGATCACAGTCTACTGGAAGCTTGGCAGAAATTCGACCCGCGCTTTTGGTGAAATAATCGGCGCGATCGGTTGATCCGAAACTCGAGATTCATTAATATATCGCGCCTTACGGCATCCTAGAGGGTTGACCTCTCTGGATATGCAAACTCGTTATTTTTAACACTACGTGTGGTGTCCGACGACAATCGATTCGGATGGCGACACGGCCTAAATTGAGGTTATCCCATGAAAGCTGGTATCCACCCAGAATACAAAGCAGTAAACGCAACTTGTTCTTGCGGCAACTCTTTCGTTTTCAACTCTACTCTAGGTAAAGACACAATGCACCTAGACGTATGTGACAAGTGCCACCCATTCTACTCTGGTAAGCAACGTATCGTTGACACCGGTGGTCGTGTTGAGCGCTTCAACAAGCGTTTCGGCGCACTGTCTGCGAAGAAGTAATTTCTGCTTTACGCTAGATTTTGAAAAAGGACGCTTCGGCGTCCTTTTTCATAGCTTAAGCCCCGCCACCACTCTGTCTCTT